>JAIRLF010000115.1 GCA_031259655.1 Prevotellaceae bacterium | reverse complement strand
CAGAATGACGCATTGTTGAGGGCGTCAATTTGATTGTCACATTATGGGGTAGCAGATGCGCTGAAGGCGTCGAATATGAATAACCCCGCGCATGGACGCATTGCATACGCTAACTGTTGGATACGCCACCTGTTGGATACCGGTGTTTAGCTGTTGCCTGACAGTAATATTCAGCGTTAAATGAGTTTTATTTTTCAATGTAAATCCAATGTTGTACTTTTGCATTTAATTTAGTAAAATTTTAGGACTATTAAATTATGGAATATAATTTTTTGCGGATAGAAGAAAAGTGGCAGAAATACTGGAATCAGAACAATATCTACAAGACTGATATTGATAAATCTAAACCCAAATATTACGTATTGGATATGTTTCCATATCCATCGGGAGCGGGGTTACATGTAGGGCATCCGTTGGGATATATTGCCTCGGATATTTACAGTCGTTACAAGACATTGAAAGGGTTTAACGTTTTGCATCCCATGGGATTCGATGCATTCGGACTGCCTGCCGAGCAATATGCTATCGAAACAGGGCAACATCCCGAAATAACTACGGAAAAAAACATAAAACGATACCGTGAACAGTTAGACAAACTCGGTTTTTGTTATGATTGGGACAGAGAAGTGAAAACTTGTTCTCCCGAATATTACAAGTGGACGCAGTGGGCTTTTATCGGAATGTTCAACTCGTACTATTGCAACGACGCGCAACAGGCGCGACCAATCTCCGAATTGACTGCAATATTCGAATCGGAAGGCAGCGAACGTATAAATGCCGCCTGCAACGAACGTCGAGTTTTTACGGCAGAAGAATGGAAAGCGAAAAGCGAAAAAGAACAGCAGGAAATACTGATGAACTACCGGATTGCGTATCTTGCCGACACTATGGTGAACTGGTGCGCCGACCTCGGAACAGTGCTTGCTAATGACGAAGTCGTCAACGGATTATCGGTACGCGGAGGATTTCCCGTAGAACAACGGAAAATGAGACAGTGGAGCCTGAGAGTATCCGCTTATGCGCAACGACTGTTAGACGGACTTGATACCGTCGAATGGACGGAATCGCTCAAAGAAACTCAAAAAAACTGGATTGGACGCTCGGAAGGAGCGGAAATAAGATTCGAAATAGCCCGCCTGTCCGGTGGGGAGAGGACTTCTCTTATTGTTTTCACCACCCGCGCCGACACCATTTTTGGCGTAACGTTCATGGTTCTTGCTCCCGAAAGCGAATACGTTGCGCAAGTCGTTACTCCGGAACAGAAAGCGGAAGTCGAAGCGTATATCGAATCGACAAAGAGAAGAACCGAACGCGAACGTATCGCCGACCGTAAAATAACCGGCGTCTTTTCGGGAGGATACGCCGTCAATCCTTTCTCCGGCGAAGAAGTTCCAATATGGATATCCGATTATGTGTTAGCCGGGTACGGTACAGGTGCAATCATGGCTGTTCCTGCCCACGATAGCAGAGATTACGCTTTTGCAAGACATTTCGGGTTGCCGATTATCCCGCTGATAGAAGGTTGCGACGTAAGCGAAGAAAGTTTCGACGCAAAAGAAGGAATAATGGTTAACTCCGGCTTTCTCAACGGTTCGACCGTCCCCGAGGCTATACGGAAAGCAAAAGAATATATCCGCGATAATAATATAGGAACGATAAAAATAAACTACCGCCTGCGCGACGCCATATTTAGCCGTCAGAGATATTGGGGAGAACCGTTTCCCGTTTATTATAAGGACAGTATGCCGTATAATATTCCCGAAGAACAGTTGCCGCTTATCCTTCCCGAAGTCGACAAGTTTTTGCCGACGGAGACAGGCGAGCCGCCTTTGGGCAGAGCAAAAAATTGGACGTACGACGGTTATCCTGTCGAACTGAACACAATGCCGGGGTTTGCCGGTTCTTCGGCGTACTATCTTCGATATATGGACCCGCATAATACCGGAGCTTTGGTCTCGAAGGAAGCCGACGAATATTGGAGAAACGTCGATTTGTATATCGGCGGTACGGAACACGCCACCGGACACCTGATATATTCGCGCTTCTGGAACAAATTCCTTTACGATACAGGCGTAGTGGTCGAACAGGAACCGTTTAAGAAACTGATAAATCAGGGAATGATTCAGGGATGTTCAAACTTTGTCTACCGCATCAAAGGTACAAACACTTTCGTATCGTACGGATTGAAAGACAATCACGATGTAAGCGAATTGCATGTTGACGTGAATATCGTCAACAATAATATTCTGGATATAAAGCGCTTCAAACTCTGGAGACCCGAATACGAAACAGCCGAATTTATTCTCGAAGACGGTGAATATCGTTGCGGTTCGGCTGTGGAGAAAATGTCGAAATCGTTGTACAACGTTGTTAATCCCGATGATATTGTTGTTACTTATGGAGCCGATACGCTTCGTTTATACGAAATGTTTCTTGGTCCTTTGGAACAGTCGAAACCCTGGGATACAAAAGGTATTGACGGGGTACACAGATTCTTACGCAAATTCTGGAGGTTGTTTTATCACGACAACGAATTTTTCGTATCCGGCGAGGCTGCCACGAAAGAGGAATTGAAGACGCTGCATAAGACAATCAAAAAGGTGCAGTCCGATATCGAATCGTTTTCGTTCAACACCGCCGTCAGCGCTTTTATGATATGCGTCAACGAACTGATGGACTTGAAATGCAATAAAAAGGAGATTCTCGAACCTCTGACAATCATTTTAGCGCCGTTTGCTCCTCATATTGCAGAAGAACTCTGGCATTCGCTCGGTAATGCGACAAGCATCACAAAAGCCTCGTTCCCTGACTATGACGAAAATCTTTTGGTCGAAAATTCTTTTGAGTATCCGATATCGTTCAACGGGAAAACACGTTTCAAAATGGAGTTGCCATTAGACGCCGACGTCGAACAGATTAAGGAAACGGTTTTAGCAAGCGCTCAAATTCAGAAGTTTTTGGACGGCAAACAACCGAAAAAGGTGATTATTGTTAAAGGTCGGATTGTAAACATAGTAGTATAAAAACAAACGGTTGATGTATGAAAATTTCGCACAGTATCAAGAATAATTAATAATTTTGCACTTCAATAACGAGATAAAATTAGAATGATTATGGACTCAAAAGAGAAAGAGCAAAAAGCATTTAAACCGTTTATTATCGCTAATCCGATATACGATACGGTGTTTAAAAGATTGATGGAGAACCTGAAGATAGTGAAATTTTTCCTGAGCGCTATACTTGAGCAGCAGGTTACGGCAGTAGATATTCTTCCGCAAGAGCTCACATATAAAGATGTGCAAGACGAAAAAGAAGCGATGAAAAAA
>JAIRLF010000096.1 GCA_031259655.1 Prevotellaceae bacterium | reverse complement strand
TGCATGACTATTGTTTTAGTATCTCCCGACTGTTTGGCGAGCAGAATTTCGACGCCTATATCTTCGGGATTGAGGAGGCCTGTAGCGAGCATAACCTCAACTTCGTATTCTTTTCCCAGCAAAATCGGTTCTTTTTCCATGTCGGGACGTTTGACGGATACGACATCGACGCTTTCCCACTCTTTCAGCACCTTATATTTCCAGTCGGTAATTTCGCGGGCGAGTTTAAAATCGTCGACGATGAGTTCCTTGGAGCGTTTATGTAACTTATTGTAATATTTTTCCTCATAATCGTTCATCATGCGATTGGTAGTGAAATTTGAGGCGACCTTTTCGATTGAATTTTTTATCCGCGAAATCCATTGCACGGGGATACCGCTCGAATTTCGTTCGTAATACAGAGTTGTGATTTCGTTTTCGATGATACTGTAAATTGTTTCGGCGTCTAATTCGTTTTGGAAATCGTTGTTTGCATAGACCGAATTAATCGGTAAAGCCCATCCTGCATCATCGCGATATCCTTCGACCCACCATCCGTCGAGCACGCTGAAATGCAGAACGCCGTTCATCACAGCCTTTTCGCCGCTTGTACCCGAGGCTTCCAGAGGGCGTGTCGGCGTATTGAGCCAAATATCAACGCCGCGCACCATTTTTGCTGCGAGTTCCATATCGTAGTTTTCGAGGAATAGAATTTTTCCGAGAAATTGCGGATATTTCGATATTTCGACGATTTTCTTAATCAAATCC
Source organism: Prevotellaceae bacterium (assembly GCA_031259655.1). GTDB lineage: Bacteria > Bacteroidota > Bacteroidia > Bacteroidales > UBA932 > JAIRLF01. The sequence continues at coordinate 5,113 of JAIRLF010000096.1, read as the reverse complement.
TGACCGGCTTTATCGGCGGGATGCGCTTTTCCTGCAAAAATAAACTGCACCGGACGCACGGGATGGTTCACGATGTCGTTCAGTTGCTCCAAGTTCGAAAACAGAAGATGCGCCCTTTTGTACGTAGCAAATCTACGGGCAAAACCGATAGTCAGTTTCGCGGAGTCTAACGTCTCCTTTATCTCCACAATTTCGCGAGGCGAATAATAATTGAGGTCGTTTTGGTTCGAAATCCAATTCTTGATATGAGTTATCAGTTTGTTTCTGAGTTTATTCCTGATATTCCAAATAATTTCGTTATGCACATCCTGAATATTCCTGAAACACGATTTATCGTAGTGATGTTTAGCGAAATCGGGACCGAAAGTTTTATTATACAAATCCTTCCATATCGGCGCTGTCCACGTGGGATAATGTACGCCGTTGGTAACATAACCGATGAACAGTTCTTCGGGAAGATATCCGGGGAACATTTTCTCGAGCATGTCGCGTGTTACTTTTCCGTGTAACCGGCTGACACCGTTGACTTCCTGCGACAGATTCACGGCAAGGCAACTCATCGAAAATTTTTCGTTACCATCAACAGGATTCATTCTTCCAAGACCGATTATGCGTTCCCACGACACATGGAACCGTTCGGGATAATGGGAAATATATTTCCGCAACAGACTTTCGTCGAACGAATCGTGACCGGCAGGAACAGGCGTATGCGTTGTGAACAGCGAAGATGCGCGTACAACTTCGCGCGCTTCGAAGAACTTCAGATTGTACTTTTGCATGAGATGATGTATACGTTCGAAGCCAATCATAGCGGCATGACCTTCGTTGCAATGATATACATCCGCTTTGATGCCAAGCTTTTTCAGGGCGCGGATTCCGCCTATGCCGAGTAATATTTCCTGTTTCAGACGGTTTTCCCAGTCGCCGCCGTAAAGGTGATGCGTGATAGCGCGGTCTTCTTCGATATTGTTCTCGATATCGGTATCTAACAGGTACAATTCCGTTCTGCCGATATCTACCCGCCACACTCTTGCGTGTAACATGCGTCCGGGAAACGCAATCTCCACCGAAATCCAGTTGCCTTCCTCATCCCTGACAGGCGAAATAGGGATTTTATCGAAACTTTGCGCCTCATATTCCGACACCTGGTCGCCGGCAGACGAAAGTTTTTGTTTGAAATATCCATATTTGTACAACAAACCTACGCCAACAAGGTTAACTTCCTTATCGCTTGCTTCTTTCAGATAATCGCCCGCAAGTATTCCAAGTCCGCCGGAGTAGATTTTCAACGAAGAATGCAGCCCATATTCCATGCTGAAATACGCTATCTTGGTTTTCTTCCGGATATCCTCTTTATTAGACATATACTGCACAAACAATTTGTACACATGGTTGAGTTTGTGAACAAATTCCTCGTTGTTTTCCAAGTCTTTAAATTCCTGATACGAAACCATATCGAGCATCATAATCGGGTTATATTCCGACTTTTTCCAGTGAGATTCGTTGACAGACTTAAAAAGATTGACGGCTTCCTGATTCCACGACCACCAAATGTTTCGCGACAGTTCGTCGAGCGGACGCAACCGTTCGGGAATAGTACGATGCACTATCATACTGTGCCAGTTTGCGCTATCGCGCGGTATGCTTACTATATACGGTTGTGTTTCTTCCATTTTTTCTGTTATTTTATGACCGGAATAGCGTTCCTCCGCCTTCCCCAAGGCAATGGAATACGCAGTGTTGTAATATTTTATAAAATTGTCCCATGACGCTTTATTTGCAACTTCTTTTGTGTTTTGCTTCAATTCTTCAATTCTAACGTCTGACATCGTACATTGTTCAAGAATGATTTCCGACAGACTCGCAACAACCTCAGGTATATTGCTGTCTGTCCGTTCGATAATCCTGACTGAGGGATGATTTTCGAATTCGTTTTTAACCCAAATACCGAATCCCGCCAAAGTCGTGGTAATGGTCGGCGTTTCGTACGCGAGACTTTCCAGAGGAGTATATCCCCATGGCTCGTAGTACGAAGGAAAGACCGTCAAATCCATATCTGTCAATAAATCATAGTAGTGAAGATTGAAAACTCCGTCTTTACCGTTCATGTACGAAGGCACGAAAATCGCTTTTACCGAATCTTTTTCGGAATTGCTGATGCCGTTTTCCGAAATCGATTGCAAAATCCGGTCATGATAATGGTCGTCAAGATTGTGTGTCAAGAATCTGTTTGTTACAGGAACGGGATTATCGGGATGTTGAATATTGTGTAGCAACTCTCGCGACGGTCCTTGCGAACCGGCAGGAACAAAGATAAATACCACGATTTCTCTGCTGCTTCCGGCTCTGTTGATATCGCCCAGCGATTTGATAAACAAATCTATGCCTTTGTTTTTATACTCATAACGCCCGCTTGTTCCGACAAAGAGGGCGTTTTCCGATAATTTCACTTGCAAAAGCGCTTCGGCGACCTTGGTCATCACAGCTCGCCCTTCTTTGCTGGAGTTCACTTCGCGCGTGATTCTGAACCCGTTGGGAGTGATAACATCGGGCGTTCGTCCGAGAAAGTGTTCACATTCTTTCGCTGTGATGTCGCTCACTGTTGTGAAACAGTCGGACGCCAAAGCGGAATTTTTTTCCAGCGAATATCTCGCCCTGACGTTAAAGTTGTGGCTGATATTGTCGGGATTGTAATTCGCTATGTTTTCGTACAGCGGCATATCGTTTCCTGCGATACACCTGCCGACAATCGTAGCATGCGTGGTAAACACGCAGGCAATATGCGGATTGTATTTTCGCAAATACAGCAGTCCCGCACCCGACATCCACTCGTGAAAATGGGCAAGCGGACTTTTTGTAAAGGCTTTATGATAGTTTACAAAACTCTGGATAACCCTGCCGGCAGCGTATCCAAACAGGTTGGCTTCGATATAATCCCACCGTCCCGGCAACGAATCTAAACGGTAATCTTCCCAAAACTCGCTGAATATCCTGTCCTTTTCCGAGAAAAAACGGGTGTAATCAACAAGAAAAACAATTGGTTTACCTTCGATATTCCACCGTCCTGTCCGGATAATCAAACCTTCGTCGGCAAGGTGATTCTTCCACGATTTGAATATCTGGGTATCCTCGATAAATTCGAGATTTACTTCGTTTTCTTTTATCAAATCGGGACCGATAAACACATGCGAGTTTCGCAAATTTTCTTCTAAGGAATACATCTTCGATGTCAAAACTGTGTGTATTCCACCTATTTTATTACAAACTTCCCAACTTACTTCAAACAAAAAATCGGGTCTCCGTAATTTTTCTTCCTGCATAATTTAGTCATTAAATTTTTGCAAAGGTAACATATTTTTTATGAACAGATATTTTTTGAGCGCTATCGTTCCTGTCATAGCCCGAAGCAATCCAGAGTTAGTTTCGTGTTTTCCGGATTGCTTCACTTCGTTCGCAATGACGCTTTTCGTAAGCAACGTATTAACAGACTATATTTAGCGTCTTTCTGCTTTGGGTTTCGGTACGAAACGGACAATCAGCCGCATCATCATCTATAACTATTCTCGAATTGCATCCGATACTTGTTCGTATTTTTGATTTCTTTGCCAAGGTTCGAATCCCGCTTCACGTATTGCTGTCTGTATTCCTGTGGCGTCGAATCTATTGGAGGCGCCCGCCGACGAAACTACATTTTCCTCTATCATAATCGAACCGAAATCGTTTGCTCCCGAGTGCAGACATATCTGTGCAGTATCCTTGCCAACAGTCAGCCACGAGGCTTGTATATTGTCGATGTTGACCAGTGCTATCCGGCTAATAGCTATCATCCTGACATATTCGGACGATGAAACAGGATGTATAAGATACTCTTTTGCCATCCTCGTTCCCATCGATTGCACGGGCCAACAAATAAACGCAAGGAATCCGTAAGTCCCAGCCGGACGTCTATCGTGTAAATCTCTTATCTTCAGGAGATGTTCTATCCTTTCAGCGACAGTTTCGATATGCCCGAACATCATAGTCGCCGAAGTCGGAAGGTTCAACACATGCGCCTCGTGCATTACGTCTAACCATGCTTTGACATCGGGTTTGCCCGGCGACAGTTTTTTTCTAACTCTGTCGCATAATATTTCGGCTCCCGCTCCCGGCAAACTGTCCAAACCCGCTTTAACTAATTCGACCAAAACATAGCGGTAACTTTTTTTCTCCAATCGCGCAATATGAGCAATTTCAGGAGGTCCTAAGGCATGAAGTTTCAATGCAGGATATTTGGATTTTAACTCTTTAAACAGCGAACAATAAAAGTCCAGACCATATTCCGGATGTAATCCTCCCTGCAATAAGAGTTGATTTCCTCCTTTACGAAACAGTTCTTCAATCTTTTCCGAATAAGCGTCTATTGTGGTAGTATAACTTTTGTCCGATTCTCGCAACCGGCACGAAAAGTTGCAGAAACTGCATCCCGCAATACAGACATTAGTGATATTCACATTCCTGTCGATTTGCCAACTGATTCTGTCATCATTATGTTTTTGTCGCCTGATAGTGTCGGCGATATACATCAAATAAGGCAATGGCATCTTCTCGTACATCAATACAAGTTCATCACAACTAAGATGTTCCTGCGCTAAAGCTCTTGCCGATAATTTTTCCAAATCTGTCATTATCATAATGCAAAGATAAAACAATTAAAGTTAAGAACTAAAAGTTAAGAACTAAGAGTGGCTGACGCAGGCTGTTTCGCCTCGCCCTTAAGAGTTAAAAACTAAAAATTAAGAACTAAGAGTGGCTGACGCAGGCTGTTTCGCCACACCCTTAAGAGTTAAGAACTAAAAGTTAAGAACTAAGAGTGGCTGACGCAGGCTGTTTCGCCTCGCCTTTAAGAGTTAAAAACTAAAAGTTAAGAACTAAGAGTGGCTGATGCAACCATTCTGTTCAATTCTAAAATTCTGTAAATTCTGATCCTAATTACGTATAAAAAGATTCAGAAAACTGTATATGTCTTCCGGAAAATCCTTACCGCTTTCGTTGAAAACTCCTGTGATATATTGTTTTCTCCAGATTATCGGAATATTACCGTTATAACGGTCTTCGGCGCGAAGATTGCCTTCGG
>JAIRLF010000077.1 GCA_031259655.1 Prevotellaceae bacterium | reverse complement strand
AGCTAATCAAATTGCTAATCTTAGAACTTGTTATAAAAGTGGAAAACACGATTTTATAACATTTCTGATTAAAAATTTCAAGAAGACTGGATAAAAAGGGAATTTTGTCGTACACCCTTCATTTTTCGTTTTTCGTCTGTTTATAGAAAAATCACTACCTTCGCGACCAAAAAAGAACTGTTTTTAGAGTAAAAGATATGAATGAGACTGTAAATATTAAAGAACTGAATGAGAGGATACAACACGAAAGTTCCTTTGTGGAGATGATAAATCTCGAAATGAGTAAAGTTATTGTAGGACAGAAACATCTATCCGAATCGCTTTTAATCGGAATGTTGTCCAACGGGCATATACTTTTGGAAGGAGTGCCGGGATTGGCAAAGACTTTAGCGATAACAACGCTGTCGAAAACCATTAATGCGAAATTTTCGCGCGTGCAGTTTACGCCGGACCTTTTGCCCGCCGACCTTATCGGAACGCTTATCTATAGCCAAAAAACGGAAACATTCTCCGTACGTCAGGGTCCAATATTTGCGAACTTTATCCTGGCGGACGAAATCAACCGTTCGCCGGCGAAAGTGCAAAGCGCCCTGCTCGAAGCTATGCAGGAACATCAGGTTACCATCGGCGACACAACTTACAAACTGCCGCAACCGTTCCTCGTAATGGCTACCCAAAACCCAATCGAACAGGAAGGTACATACCCGCTTCCCGAAGCTCAGGTCGACCGGTTTATGCTGAAAGTTGTGGTCACATATCCCGAAAAAGCGGAAGAAATGCGCATCATTCGTCAAAATATTGCAGAAGGATTGCCTCAACCTCAGCCGGTTGTCAATCCCGAGCAGATTATCCGTGCGCGAGAAATTGTCCGCGAGGTTTACATGGACGAAAAAATCGAACGCTATATCGTAGATATTGTGTTCGCAACGCGTAACCCCGGCGAATATAAACTCGACAAAATCAATCCTTTGATATCGTACGGCGCCTCGCCTCGAGCAAGCATCAGTCTGGCGGTAGCTTCGAAAGCGTACGCTTTCATCAAACGCCGCGGTTATGTGATTCCCGAAGATGTGCGTACTGTGTGCTACGACGTTCTGCGTCACCGTATCGGATTGACCTACGAGGCAGAAGCCGAAAATGTTACGACGGTCGATATTATTACTTCGATATTGAACGCTGTTGAAGTTCCGTAAGCATCAGTTAAATTCGATACATAATGAAGTTAAAAAAACTTTTAAGCAAAATAGACATTGTCGAGATAAACGGCAACGACGATATTGATATTACCGGGTTAAGTTTCGATTCGCGAAACGCATCCGGTAATACTTTGTTTTTCGCTATCGCAGGCGCAAAAGTCGACGGACACGATTTTATTGATTCTGCAATCGAAAACGGTGCAAAAGCCGTCGTATACGAAACTTTGCCGGGCAATGTAAAGCATGAAAATATCTGCTACATAAAAGTGAAATCGTCGGGACAGGCATTAGGCGAAATCGCAAACATTTTCTACGGCGAGCCGTCGAAAAAACTGAAATTAGTCGGAGTGACAGGCACTAACGGGAAAACAACCACCGCAACGCTTCTTTACCGTCTGTTTAAAAATTTGGGATATAAAGCGGGATTGCTCTCGACAATAGCAATATACATCGACAACCGGAGAATCGAAACTACGCATACAACTCCCGATGCTCTCACTATCAACAGGATTCTCAACGAAATGGTGAACGACGGATGCGATTACTGTTTCATGGAAGTGAGTTCGCACTCTGTCGTACAGGGGCGAATTGCCGGACTGTATTTCAAAGGCGGTATTTTTTCGAATATCACTCACGACCATCTTGATTATCACAAAACTTTCGATGAATATATTAAGGCGAAAAAGGGGTTTTTCGACTCGTTGGGCAAAGATGCTTTCGCCCTCGTAAACACGGATGATAGAAACGCCAAAGTTATGGTACAGAATACTAAAGCTATGGTAAAGACTTATGCTCTTGCCTCGCCTGCCGATTTTATGTGCCGGATTTTGGAATATTCGTTCGAGGGTATGCTCCTAAATATCGACGGAACAGATATATGGGTGAAATTTGTCGGACGGTTCAACGCAAGCAATCTGCTTTCGGTCTACGCCGCCGCAACTCTTTTAGACGCCGAAAAAAACGAGATACTGACGGAATTAAGCAAAATGACGCCCGTAGCAGGACGGTTCGAAAGCATACGCCTTCCATCGGGAGCCACTGCGATAGTCGATTACGCTCATACGCCGGATGCTCTCAAAAATGTTTTAGACACAATAAACGAGGTACGGGGTAATTCCGGAAAACTGTTCACTGTCGTCGGTTGCGGAGGCAATCGCGACAAAACAAAACGTCCGGAAATGGCGCGTATAGCGGTGGAAAACAGCGATACGCTGATTTTGACATCCGATAATCCCCGTTTCGAAAATCCCGAAACGATTGTCGATGATATGAAAGCAGGGCTGAATACCGCGCAACTATCCCAAACTCTGTGCATTGTCAACCGTAAAGAAGCTATCAAAGCGGCGTTGACCTTCGCAACCAAAGATGATATCGTTTTAATCGCCGGAAAAGGTCACGAAAATTATCAGGAAATCGAAGGCGTAAAATATCATTTCGACGACAAAGAAGAAGTCTTGGGAAGCTAAAAAATTATGGATGGATTAACGTTTAAGTTCGATATCTTATATATTGACTGTCCGGAAGCCCGGAAGGGCTTCAATATGAATAACCCCGAGCAAGCCGCAGGCGCAGCTCGGGGTATAGTCGCCTCTCTTCTGAACTACGTAGTAGTTCAACTGATAATGATCACTCACGGTACAGGACATCAGTGGCCTCTCTTCTGAACTACGTAGTAGTTCAACCCTTACAGGGTTGATAGAGAGGGTTGGCGTTATCCCCGAGCTGCGCTACGCTTGCTCGGGGTTATTCATATTCGACGCCTTCGGCGTCATCTGCTACCCCATAATGCGACAATCAAATTGCGCCATATTCAATCATAACAACCTGAGTTCGGGATAAGCGTATCGTATATTATTAAGGGGTGTTGATATATAAAGGAGTATCAAAAACAGTACAACCCGGAGCAATATCATCACTTCGAGAATGCGAATTATTAATATTAAATGATAAGCAGTAAAAAAGAGAACGAATTAGAAGAAGAGGGCTA
>JAIRLF010000043.1 GCA_031259655.1 Prevotellaceae bacterium | reverse complement strand
CCTCTCTATTGGAACGAAAAAAACAAAACTATAGAAACAAATGTCTATACCGAAATCTATTCCGAATCGGATACGATTTATGCAAAACACGGCATCTTCTCCGACGATAGCTTTAAAGAAGTAGAAATGAGAGGACAAAGCGGTGTGGTGTTTAAAGAGTTAAGAACTAAAAACTAAGAACTAAGAGTGGCTAACGCAGGCCTTTAAGAGTTAAGAACTAAAAGTTAAGAACTAAGAGTGGCTGACGCAGGCCTTTAAGAGTTAAGAACTAAAAACTAAGAACTAAGAGTGGCTGACGCAGGCTTAAGAACTAAGTCTCCTATCACAGGCGCAGCCCTCAAAAAATAACTACTGTCGTGTCAACGCTTGGTCGTCATCGACGACATCTACGTGGAGACGCAATGAGACGCAATGAGACGCAATGAGACGCAAAATATTGCGTCTCTACAAATTCGACGCCCTCAACGACCATAGTATTGTTCGATGTAGAGACGCAATATATTGCGTCTCATCGGCGTCTCATCGACGACGTTTTCGACGACGTCCTCGACATCCCTTCGTTATTGCGAGGGCGCTGCGCCTTCGCAATAACGAAAGAGCGGGGATATGTTCGCAAACGCCATAATCTACGTGGAGACGCAATGAGACGCAATGAGACGCAAAATATTGCGTCTCTACAAATGCGACACCCTCGGCGACCACAGCATTGTTCGATGTAGAGACGCAATATTTTGCGTCTCCTCGGCGTCTCCTCGACGACATTTTCGGCGACATTTTCGGCGACATTTTCGACGACATTTTCGGCGACATTTTCGACGACGCCCTCGACAACCCACACAACAACAACATAATCAGGGAGGGTTGTCGAGGGTGTCGAAAATGTCGTCGATGGGGTTGTATCAAAAGACCGAAATCGTCGTCATTGCAGGGGTGAAGCTCGCTGTGTATTTCAGGATAATCGGCAAGTATGCCCTTAAGTTTTTTGGGAGTTCCAAAAAACATTTTGCGCATGCTAAAAAAACTTTTGCGCATGCTAAAAAACATTTTGCGCACGCTAAAAAACTTTTTGCGCATGCTAAAAAACATTTTGCGCACGCTAAAAAACATTTTGCGCATGCTAAAAAACATTTTGCGCATGCTAAAAAAACTTTTGCGCATGCTAAAAAAACTTTTGCGCATGCTGCTGTCGCGTTGAAAAACAGAATTTCAGATATTTATTTATTGCGTTTCCCGCAGTCGAAATTACAGAATATGATTAGTGTCGAATAACGCAAGTTTGCGTGAGATAAATCTTCCGAATTGTTTGTTATCTTGTCGGCAAAATGACTTATTTCATATCGGTTTATGAGTATAATTTGAGCCGGTATAAAAAAAAACATTATCTTTGCAACCTTAAAAAATTAACAGACATAGTTTGATGAGCGAAGAAAAAGAAATAAAAGTTGTCGGAGCGCGGGTACATAATTTGAAGAACATAAGTGTCGCTATACCAAGAAATAAACTTACAGTAATAACAGGATTGAGCGGGAGCGGCAAGTCGTCGTTAGCGTTCGATACGATATACGCCGAAGGGCAACGACGGTATATGGAAACGATGTCGGCTTATGCGCGGCAATTTATGGGCGTTCCCGAACGTCCTGATGTAGAGTATATCACAGGGCTTAGTCCGGTTATATCCATAGAGCAGAAGACAACCAATAAAAACCCGCGTTCGACCGTAGGAACGATTACCGAAATATACGATTTTCTACGTCTGTTGTATGCTCGGGCAGGAATTGCATACTCATATATGACAGGTGAACCGATGGTTAAATACACCGATAATCAAATTGTAGAAATGATTCTCGACAAGTTTGCCGATAAAAAGACGGCTATACTTGTTCCTCTAATCCGTGGAAGGAAAGGACATTACAAAGAACTTTTCGAGCAATGGGGTAAAAAAGGATTCAATTGGGTGCGAATAGACGGCGAAATGAGGGAGTTAAGCGAAGGGATGAGACTCGACCGTTACAAAACTCACTTTATCGAAATACTTATCGACAAATTGATTCCATCAAAAAAACTCGAAAACAGGTTGAAAGAATCCATTTCGCTGTCGATGAAACACGGCAAAGGCATAACTATGGTTCTCGATATGGAGAACGATGAAACTTGCTACTACAGCCGGATGTTGATGTGCCCGACGACCGGAATTTCATACGTCGAACCTGCTCCTCACAATTTTTCGTTCAACTCTCCGCAGGGAGCCTGTCCACGCTGTAACGGTCTGGGCGTCATCCCCGAAGTCGATATCAACAAAATTATTCCCAATCTTGAAATCAGCATAAAAAAAGGAGGTATTATTCCGCTTGGCGCTTACAGAGATAATATAATTTTCGCAAAACTGCTGTCTATTGCCCGCAAATATAATTTTAGCCTCGACGACAAGATTAGGGACATCCCCGAAGACGCGATGAACATCATTCTTTATGGAACGGAAGAACCATTGAAAATCGAAAATTCAGCCGGAGTTATATCTTCCTATTTGCTTAATTTCGAGGGATTGCTGAACATTTTGTACGACCCCGCATCGGCGGAAAAGGAGGAATCGGAGGCTAAACAAACCGAACGTTATATAAGATATGTGAAATGCCCCGAATGTGACGGCACGCGGTTGAAAAAAGAAGCTCTTTATTTCCGTATCGCCGGCAAAAATATCGCCGAAATTGCTGCAATGAGCATAGGCGAACTGCACGATTTTTATTCGGGGATAGACAATCTGCTGACTAAAAAACAGAAAATGATTGCTTCGGAAATATTGAAAGAAATATGTATCCGGTTGAGATTTCTGAATGATGTTGGTTTGAATTATCTTTCGTTGAACAGAAGTACACGCTCGCTTTCGGGCGGAGAAAGTCAACGAATACGCCTTGCTACGCAAATCGGCTCTCAATTGGTGAACGTACTGTATATACTTGACGAACCGAGTATTGGATTGCATCAGCGGGACAATCTGAAACTGATAAATTCGCTGAAACAGCTTCGCGACGCCGAAAATTCGGTAATCGTGGTCGAACACGACGAAGAAATGATACGCTCTGCCGATTATCTTGTTGATATTGGACCGTTTGCCGGAGAACACGGCGGAGAAGTGATAAATGAAGGGCATCCTTCCCTCATTCTTAAGGGCGACTCGCTGACAGCACAGTATCTCGACCATAGAAAACGAATTGAGATACCGAAAAAACGCAGAAAAGGTTCCGGAAAATCAATCATTCTCAAAGGCGCTACAGGTAACAATTTGAAAAATGTGAACGTAGAATTTCCATTGGGTAAATTTATCTGCGTTACAGGAGTTTCGGGAAGCGGGAAATCTTCGTTGATAAACGAAACTTTGCATCCTATTCTCAGTAAACATTTCTATCGCAGTTTGAAAGACCCTCTACCTTACAAATCAATATCGGGCATGGAACTGATAGACAAGGTCGTGGAAGTCAACCAGTCGCCTATTGGACGTACGCCACGTTCTAATCCTGCGACTTACACTAATGTGTTTTCTCATATTCGCAAATTGTTCGAAGCTACCTCCGAAGCGAAAATCAGAGGATACAAGTCCGGACGCTTTTCTTTCAACATAAAAGGCGGTAGATGTGAGGAATGTAGAGGCGCAGGCGTACAAATTATCGAAATGAATTTTTTGCCCGATGTGTATGTTACCTGTAAAAATTGCGGTGGCAAACGATACAACAGGGAAACGCTGGAAGTCAAATATAAAGGTAAGAGTATCAACGATGTTCTTGATATGACGGTTGAAGAAGCCTGCAAATTTTTCGAAAACATTCCGTCGATATATCAGTATATCAAAACCCTGTATGACGTGGGTTTAGGCTATGTGAAACTCGGACAACCAAGCACTACGCTTTCGGGCGGCGAAAGTCAGCGTGTGAAACTCGCAGGCGAACTCTCTAAACGCGACACAGGTAAGACATTTTATATCCTCGACGAACCGACTACGGGTTTGCATTTCGAAGATGTCAGAGTCTTGCTGGGTGTCCTCAATAAATTGGTAGACAGGGGAAACACGATAGTGGTGATAGAACATAATCTCGATGTGATTAAAACGGCGGATTATATCATCGATATGGGCTTGGAAGGCGGCGCAGGCGGTGGCGAAGTGCTTTGCACCGGCGCTCCGGAGGAAATAGTACGGAAAATGAAGGGTTATACGGCGAAATTTCTCAAGAAAATACTTGGTAATTAAACAAGTACACAAAATGAATATGAATACAATAACAAATAATATATCGTTCAAAAACCTCCGGATAGGATACGAAAGTTCCGGCAAAAACGGGAAATTTCCGGTAATGTCTTCGGTAATAAATCACTCCGGACTAATTGTCCTGTTTGGCAGAAACGGAGTAGGTAAAAGCACTTTGTTGAGGACATTGGCAGGTTTACAACCTCCCATTTCGGGCGAATTGAAATTGATGGATAAGGATATATCGCAATATTCACAGAAAGAAAAATCGTCTCTAATCAGTTTTGTGTCAACCGAAAAACCGAATATTGCAAATATGACGGTCTTCAACCTTGTGTCCTTAGGCAGATATTCGTACACAAACTGGCTCGGTTCGTTAGACAACGCTGATAAACAGATTGTCTGCGACGCGATAAAAAACGCCGGCGTTTCGCATCTCGCAAACGAAAATATCAACGAAATAAGCGACGGTGAACTGCAGCGCGTTATGATTGCCCGAACTCTGGCGCAAGATACGCCGGTCATTATTCTTGATGAACCTGTCGCTTTCCTCGACCTTCCGAATAAGTTCGAAATACTCTTGTTGCTCAGGAATCTGGCATGGAACGAAAAGAAAACGATAATACTTTCGGCTCACGATATGGACATCGCTATACGTCTTGCAGATGTGTTGTGGATAATGACATCCGAAAACCTCGAACAGGGCGCTCCCGAAGATTTTGCTCTCAAACGCGGTTTCGCCGATATATTCGAAAATACCGGAATATCTTTCGATTATAACACCGGAATCGTCGATGCCGGAATTAATCTCTCAAGGCAAATATCTCTCGTATACGATGACGAATATACCGGATTCTGGCTTACAAAAGCTCTTAATCGTCTGGGATTTAAAGTCGCGGACAAAGCCGAAATAACCGTCGAGGCTATCAACGGCAAGTTGATATACAAAAACGAAAATGTGAAAAAAAAATTTCACTCTGTCTATGAACTTTGCTGCGAATTGAAAACGAATCTCGTGTTACGATGATGCTGAGAGAAGCGAAATAAATAAAATCTGAACAATGAACGGCTGAGAGTATATTTCAAATTGGCAGGGATTATTTTCACCTGTCTTAACTCATTTCAATCGTATTGTTCCAATGCGCTTTTGTAGATGTTTTTCAAATCTTCTATCAACGATTTGGGTTCGATAATTTTGACTGTATTGCCATACGATAGCAGTTCCATCAGGAAATCGTGCGTAAGATAGACGGTAAGGCTGATTTGGAGTTCGTCGTCCGTATCTTTGATAATTTCCTGCGTGTCGTGCAAAGGCAACGATTTGGCATATTTTCCTTGAAACGAATCGAACGACAAAACAACTTTGCTTGGTTTATCGGCGTTGGGAGATATTATCCCAAAACAGTATTTGAGTTCTTCGTTCACGTCGAAATGTTCGTCGGGAACAAATTCTATATCGCTTATTTCCATATCGGAAATGCGGTCTAATGCATAACATTTGATTTTCCCGTCGTAGAGGTCTTTCGCGAAAATATACCACCGGCTTTTAAACTCTTTCAAAGTCAACGGCTCTACTGTCCGGCTTTCGTGATGCTCTTTGTAATATTTCCGGTAGTTAAACCTTATTTGCCGACTGTTTTTGACGGCGTACAGCAAACCGAGAAGATGTTCGGCGCCCTGTGAACTGCGTTTTTCCAAATGGAAATAAGGCGAGTGACGTTCATATACTTTCAACACATGGTACATGTCGAAAGCTTCGAACATACGGTCGTTGGTTTCGGGGTCGTCTTCTTCTTCGATATAATAGAATTTCCCCGAAAAATCATATTTGATATAAATCCCGTAAATAGTGCCTATATCAGCCAAATCGCGCGAGAACGTGCGCATGGAAACAGTATAGTCATAATAACCGTCTATCTCCGATTCACGTTGCAAATAATCATTAATCTCTTCAAATGTGACACGTTTGGCTTTTTTTATCTTTTTGATTATGAAACTGTGCCGTTTTGTAATTGCATTATTGGACATAACATATTTTTTGCGCAAAATTAATAATAAATATTATATGAGGACCTCAGGAAAAAAACGATTGCCGAAATAACAGATGAAACAAACAGTCAAATAATTGTTTGCTTTAATGAAATTTTTTTTAGACCATGACGTATTTTGGCGTATTTCCCCACTACTTTTGTACTCGCATTTCGATGTAAATGTTCTTTGACATAAGATTTAATAAGATTTTAGATTTAGGATTTTAGATTTTAGGATTTATTTATGGTAAAAATTTTTAGTTTCAAAGTAACTGCCAACAAGAACATTGGTGGAAAGAGAGAAATCGAAAGGTACGAAGACGGCATTCTCACAAAGATTGTCGCCGGAAAAGGTAAAAAAGATGAACGGGTAAAACTGTTCCAAACTGCTAACGGAACATTAATCCGTAAGGTTGACGGTAAGGTTCAAAATAAAGAATTTGAAGTTTTGAAATCGTTTTCCGATGTTTCGTGGACAGATGCTACACCGAAGGAAAGGAAACATAAACAGAATTTAAACGGGAAAACCGTTTCTGTTGTAACT
>JAIRLF010000042.1 GCA_031259655.1 Prevotellaceae bacterium | reverse complement strand
AAATTCTTAGCATTATAGTACGACACGTTTTCGACTAACCGAGACAGGAATGGCAATTCCGATTCGGGTAATAATCCCTGTTCCAGGTCGGCGCCAATCAAGTTACATAGAATCCTGCGGAAATATTCGTGACGGGTATATGAGACGAAACTGCGTGAATCGGTCAGCATTCCCACAAATCGGCTTAACAGTCCGAGATTCGATAACGTGTTTAACTGCGCTTCCATCCCCGATTTCTGGTCGAGAAACCACCATCCCGAACCGAACTGCATCTTTCCGGCGACAGAGCCGTCTTGAAAATCGCCAATCGTAGTGGCGACGAGTTCGTTGTCGCGGGGGTTCAGGTTATAGACAATCGTCTTAGTCAGACGATTATCAACATCGAGTCTGTCGAAGAATTTGACCATAGACTTTGCCACTGTCGGGTCGCTCATGGAATCGAATCCCGTGTCGGGACCTGCTTTTCTGAAAAACCGTGTGTTGTTGTTCCTGATGACACCGTAATGAAACTGTTGCGTCCAGCCTTTTTCCCAATCCATGATTGCGCCTTCGTACAGAATCGCCGATTTGTATTTCGCCGTCTCCGCCGGAGTAAGCTGTTTCCCGCCATACACCTTGTTGAATATGGCATTGATTTCGGCTTGAGTAAAATCTTCGGAATAAAATTCTTCGAACCCGTGGTCGGAAAGTTTGCAGCCCACGCTTGCAAAAAAGTCGTGTCGTTTGCGTAAGGCTTCAATCAAATCGGTGAAATTACCGATGGATATGCCGGCGGTTTCGGAAAGTTTTTCGACGTATGCGCGGAAATTAGCCGGCGATTCCACTGCCATAGCCTTGTCGGGACGCCATGTCGGTAAGGTCTTTATCGAAAAGCCTTCGTTTTTTAACGCGATGTGGTGAGCAAGCGAATCGACAGGGTCGTCGGTGGTGCAAACAACTTCGACATTAAACCGTTCCATCAGTTTGCGCGCCGAAAATTCCGGAGTACGCAGTTTGGCTGAACATTCGTCGTAGATTTCTTTTGCCGTTTCCGGCTTCAGGAGTTTAGTAACGCCGAATGCAGCCTTGAGTTCGAGATGCGTCCAATGATATAGCGGGTTACGCATGGTGTAAGGCGCTGTTTCCGCCCATTTCTCGAATTTTTCCCAATAGCTTGCTTCTTTGCCGGTGATATACCGTTCGTTGACGCCGTTTGCACGCATAGCGCGCCATTTGTAATGGTCTTCGGCAAGCCAGAGTTCTCCGAGATTGTCGAAACGGTAGTCTTCCGCAATCAGTTTTGGGTCGAGATGGCAATGGTAATCGATTATCGGAAGCCCTTTTGCATGTTCGTGATACAGTTCTCGGGCTGTTTCGGTCTGCAAAACAAAATCGTCGTCTAAAAACTGTTTCATTGGAATAAAGTTTTTGCGATTCCCAATTCCAGACCTCTCAATTCGGCAAGTCCGCGTAACCGTCCGATACACGAGTATCCGGGATTTGTCGTTTTATGCAAGTCGTCTATCATTTGATGCCCGTGGTCGGGACGAAGCGGGATAGAGGTCTTGCGTTGCTGTTGGATTTCGAGAAATCCTTTCATCACTCCGTACATGTCCACATCGCCTTCCAAATGGTTTGCTTCGTGGAAATTACCTTCGTCGTCGCGTTGAGTGGAACGCAGATGGACGAAGTACACGCGTTCGCCGAGCCGTTTAATCATGCCGGGCAAATCGTTGTCGGCTCTCACGCCGAAAGAGCCTGTACAGAAGCAGAGACCGTTCGATTTGTTGGGTACGGCTTCGACAAGTTTCAGGAAATCCTGTTCGGTACTGAGGATGCGCGGCAAACCGAGAATCGGGTAAGGCGGGTCGTCGGGATGTATAGCCAGAACTGCTCCCGCTTCGTCGGCAACGGGAGCAATTTCGGAGACAAACTCTATCAGGTTTTTCCTTAACCTGTCGGCGTCGATGTTTTTGTATCTGTCCAATTGAATTTGAAACTCTTCGAGAGTGAAACTTTCTTCGGCTCCCGGCAAACCGGCAATCATATTACGAACTAAAAGACGTTTGTCGTCTTCGCTCATTTTTTCGTAACGCGCTCTTGCTTTGGCGATATCTTCGTCGGAGTAAGTTTGTTCGGCTCCCGGGCGTTTAAGTATAAACAGTTCGAAAGCCATAAAAGCGGCGCGTTCAAAACGCAGAGCTTTAGAGCCGTCGGGCATGACGTACGCCAAATCGGTACGCGTCCAGTCGAGCACGGGCATAAAATTGTAAGTAATAACGTTGATACCGCATTTTGCAAGATTACGAATGCTCGTCTTGTAGTTTTCGATATACTGTTTATAATCGCCCTCCTGAGTTTTAATATGTTCATGCACAGGAATGCTTTCGACGACCGACCATTTGAGACCGCTGTTTTCAATCGTCGTTTTCCGTTTCATGATTTCGTCAACAGTCCATATTTCGCCGTTTTTGATGTGATGCAGGGCGTTAACTATTCCTGTTGCGCCCGCCTGTTTGATGTCCGATAATGATACGGGGTCGTTTGGTCCGTACCATCGCCATGTTTTTTCGCTTAATATCATATTCTTTATTTTTATTATTTTAGATTTACGATTGTAGATTTGGGCAATGCCAGCTTGTAAGTCTGAACTTTGATTTTTGTGATTTTTATGATAATTCCAAACATTCTGTAAATTCTGACAATTCTGTAAATTCTGATTCAGACAATCTCAACCGGCCTCGCCCAAATCTAAAATCATAAATCATAAATCATAAATCATAAATCGTAAATTTTATATTGAAAATGCGTCAAATCCTCCGTCGATAACGAGTATGATTCCCGAAACGAATTTTGAAGCGTCGCTTATCAGGTAATGCAAAGAACCTAAAAGTTCGTCGGCGTCGCCGAAACGGTTGTACGGCGTATGCGCCAGTATTGTTTTGGCGCGGTCGGTGTACGAGCCGTCGGGATTAGTCAGCAGGGTTCGGTTTTGTTCGGTGATGAAAAAGCCGGGCGCCAAAGCGTTTACGCGGAATTTTTCGCCGAACTTCAAAGCGAGTTCGCCTGCCATGTATTTGGTGAAATTGGCGACTGCGGCTTTGGCAGCCCCGTAACCGGCGACACGCGTCAATGGACGTAAAGCCGATTCGGACGCGATGTTAATGATGTTGCCCGAGCCGTTTTCGACCATCGCCTTCGCAAAGACCATAGTCGGCAAAACCGTTCCAAACAGATTCAAATCAACGACTTTCTTAAAAGCGTCGATTTCGAGGTCGAAGACGGTTTTATCCGGAGCGATAGTTGCGCCGGGCATGTTTCCTCCGGCGGTGTTGATGAGGACGTCGATTTTTCCGTAAATCTTGACCGTTTCGTCTCTGTTGTGTTCCAGAATTTCTTTGTCCAGAACATTGGTAGCCAAAAACACGGCTTCGCCGCCGTTCGATTTGATTTCGTCGGCAAGCGCCTTCCCTTTTTCTTCCGCCATGTCGAGAATGACGATTTTTGCTCCCTGTCTTGCCAAATAACGCGACATCTCGGAACCTAAAACGCCACAACCTCCGGTAATCAATATTACCTTGTCTTTAATACAAAATAAATTTTCGTTCATAATCTTTACTATTCTCTATATTTATTATACATTTTAAACACATTCGGAAACAGAGCGGGAATAATGAGTGTGCGACAAAATTCCGTATAAACTTATTCTCCCTGTTTATTTCGAAGAAGACGTTCCATTTCTGCATTTTTTTTTCTTAATTCTGCATTTTCTTTATCTTTTTCTTCGAGAGCTATCTTATTTTCTTCGAGAGCTTTCTTGCTTTCTTCGAGAGCTTTCTTATTTTCTTCGAGAGCTTTCTCTTTTTCTTCGAGAGCTATCTTATTTTTTTCGAGAGCTTTCATTTGTTCTCTGATTCGAGCGCCATAAATGGCGTCAATGGTACGTATATATTCTGCTTCGTCTTCTATACGTTTACGTTCTTCGGGGTCGACGCCCATCTCATGCA
>JAIRLF010000010.1 GCA_031259655.1 Prevotellaceae bacterium | reverse complement strand
GTGTAAATGAGTTGAGCCCGGGCCTCCATTGCCCGAGCGAAAAAAAATCCTAACGTAATCTACAAAATTCGATGCAGCCAAATTACTTTTCTTTTTGAATATTAACGAGCGCAAAGGTAATACATTTTTTTTGAGTCTGATGTCTTTCAATTGTTTTTGGGTGTTTTCCAAAACGTTGTTCTTTCGTTGCAACCCCATGGATTATGGTTATTAAACAAATTATGGTCAACATATTAGTTTGGTCATATTCTTTTTTATAGAGACTTTTTAGATAGGCATCAAGAAAATTCAATTCAAAAAGGTTTGTTACTGAATTTTTTGGGCATAGCGCTATAAGACACTACTAAAAATTTGATAAAATAAAGATAAAACGAAATCATTTTTATGGAGAATGGAATTATGTTATTCTTTCAACATAATTGATGCTGTAATTTTTTGATAACGTCTTGACAACCGGACTTTTAGTTTTTAACCTACAGCCGGTCGTATTCCGGAAGGTGTTCCATAAAGAGGTATTGTTTTTCGTGTTCCGAAAATTTGCAGAAGAAATGTGTTAATCCGTTAGTGACCACTAAATAAGGCACATTAAGTTGCAGATTATATCTTGCCAACTGTTCGAATACCGGTTGTGTGATTTTCACCGTCGAGGCTTTACATTCCACAGCGAGTAAAGGGTTTCCCATCCTGTTATGCACAACGATATCGCTACGTTTAGCCAGTCCGTTCAATTCGAGAGACATTTCGACGCGTATCAGATTTTTTGGCGTTTTTTTCACCTGAATCAGATACTGCAAAAAATTCTGTCGCACCCATTCTTCGGGGGTCAAGGCGACATATTTGCTTCGGACAGGGTCGAAAATCATTTTTCCCTTTTCCGAATTTTTAATTCTGAGTTCAAATGCGGGTAAATTCAATTGCATATCATCTTAATTTCATTGAGGAACAAAACGGTATACAATATTTCCTTTTTGATTGTTCGATTTCGACGCGGTAGAGAAACGGGCTCTTTCGGCGGCGTCCATAGCTGCGCGATGTAGACATTCGTCGTTGCTCGAATTGCGTTTATCTATCTCGGCATTAACCACGTATCCCTGACTGTTGACTTCAATCAGCACAGTAACGTCGCCTCCATTGAGGCATTTGTACGAAGGGACAGGAAGGTGAACGGCTACTCGACCTTCCAGATAGTACGACACAATGGAAGGACCTTTGTAAGCCTGACTTTCTTCGCCGCTTTGAGCCGATTCGTCGGAGGTAATGTCGTCGAGTCCCGTATCTTTCTTTTCTTCCTTCGTTTTCTCCGATTTCTCTCTTTCGGCGCGTATGGATGCCGAGTTACGGTTCGAGAAAAAAGAGACGGCGCCCTGTCCTCTGCCCGATGCGCTTCCCTGCGCCGCCGCGTTCATAGTGAGATTAGGCAGTCTTACGTCGGGATTAGGCATCTCGCGCAACATTTTGTTGAGTTCTTCTTCGATTGTCTTTTTTTCGTCTTCGGGAGAGATTTCCGGTTGCTGTTCGATGCTCCGGAATATCAGTTCTATTGATTTCGAGTGAGTTTTACTTATGCGTATTTCGTTTAACGCCAACGCAAGGAATATCAACAAATGGAATATCACAGTGGTATATATTCCGATTTTATTATCTTTCATCCACTGTTTTAGACTTTTGTCTTCGACAAACAGAGCATCAAGTTTATCCTTATCTATAGAATGTTCCGGAGTATCCATTTTATAGAATTAAACAATAATAATGATACGATTATGCCTGTTGTATTGGCAATCATGTCGTATATGTTGTAATTTCGTCCGATTTTTTCCTGAATAAACTCTATCAAAACGCCAAATAAAAAAGCCCATACAAAGCTTAAGACGTATGCTTTAATCGAAGTTTTCCCGTACTGGCGCGAAAATCCCGACATCAGGAACAGGGTAAATATAAAATACATGGCAAAATGCACAATTTTATCGAAATGAGGTATTTTCAAAAAAAACGATACATCAGGCACTTTATTTGCAGGCATGAGACAGGCGACCCCAATGACAATTATCCATAATACAGCTCTCCAGTGATATTTTAGTATTTTGATTATCATACTTCTGCAAATTGACCGGATTTTAGTTTACCGTATATTTCGTCGGCGAGATGTTCGAATCCCGGAACGGGCGACATACAGTTTTTCAGGATGATTAATCTCTTTGCGATACCCGGGAATCTCAATAATTGTTTCACAGTGCAGGCTACGCAATGGCTTTGAGCTTCGCCGGCAAGGTATATCGTCTCGTAGTTGAGTAATAAATCTAAAAGCGGCATGTTTAGTTGAGTATCGGGCTTATCCTCCAACTCTACATTGGCTTGCATTATTCCGAAATGTTCGGCAAACGGGTTCTTACCTTTTTGGATGATTTGGTAATGTTGATGATGCCTCCGTTCTCTATCTTTCAACGCTTCTATGACAACGTCCACGATTGCAGCGCCTTTGCTGCCTTCGATACAATGTTCGGGCCATATCACATGAGGATATTCACCCTGATTATCCAACTTTTGCAAGTATGTCAAAACTCTGTCTTTCCCGAAAATCGATGTCCATACGCCGTTTTCAACGTCTTCGACGCTTATCTGTGTGAAGGGAGCGGGATTTTCACCGTTCTTATTTACCCAAAACGCAGGATGCGAAATGTCGATAACTTGATGTGTGTCCTGAGATAAGACAACGTCGCGGAATTTTTTTCCATCATTTTTGATGAACGAAGCTAAACGCGTCATATCTTCCTCTGCTCCCGGAACGTATAACGAACCGCTTTTGTCGCAAAAATCGTACTGAGCGTCGATTATAAGAAGTAAACCGTTATTTATCATTACTATAACATTTATATATACATTGCAAAATTAAGTATATTTTTTTTAAGTCTAAAAAAATAGCAAAAAGAGTTAAGAACGAAAAACCAAGAGTTATGAATACCGGCAAACTCTTAGCTCTTAGCTCTCAACTCTTAGTTCTCAACTCTTAGTTTTTAGTTTTTCAACTGTTTTCCCACCATTTTCGAAGGGTCGACCCAGAGGTCAAATTCTTCGGCGGTGAGGTATCCTAATTTCACAGCGGTTTCTTTGAGAGTAGAACCTTCGCGGTGCG
>JAIRLF010000007.1 GCA_031259655.1 Prevotellaceae bacterium | reverse complement strand
ACAGAGGACTGCAAGTGTCATACTCCGGTCTCGGAACAGTTGTCAAACAGTCGCCCGAACAGGGCGCGCCATATAACCACGGTCAAAAAATCCACTTAACGCTTGAGAATTGAAACGCCGCCGGCGGGTTGCAACAGAACGTTTTTAACTCACTCAACAATCTCAGAACTCCTATACTATCGCAAATTAGAAAACGAAAATGAGCTTCAGATTTCCTGACCCCAGTATCATAAAACAATAAAAGACAAGAACGTAAAGTAAAGACCTTTTTGAAAAACGTAAAGACCTTTTTGAAAAACGTAAAGACCTTTTTTGAAAAACGTAAAGACCTTTTTGAAAAACGTAAAGACCTTTTTGAAAAACGTAAAGACCTTTTTTGAAAAACGTAAAGACCTTTTTGAAAAACGTAAAGACCTTTTTTGAAAAACGTAAAAACAAGTTTTAAAAACCTGTTATGTTTTAAATATGGCGCAATTTGATTGTCGCATTATTGAGTAGCAGATGACGCCGAAAGCGACATTTTGGAACATCCATTAAAAAGAAAGATGGGAGGGTGGTTAAAAAAAAAGAGAGGCATCAAGGAGAAAATAAAATAAAATAGGGTTGAAACAAAATATGAGAAGTTTCCCATGGAAGATGCCCCTCTTAGATATCAATAAAATCCTTTTACAGGAACTATGAACCCAACTTCGCTACAAAAAACGAGGGCGCAAAGGTATATATATTTTTGGTATTCACCAAAAAAATATTTCACCATGCGAATAAATTTAAAGGGTTCATCAATATATTTACTTCTTTTTTAATAGTTTGCAATACATCTTTATTCTCGATATTTGTTAAAACTTTATCGACAAAAAGCACAATATTTTCCATATCGGCTTCTTTTAAACCACGTGTTGTTATGGCTGCGGCGCCGAATCGCAATCCCGAGGTCAGGAAAGGAGAGCGGCTATCGAAAGGCACCATATTTTTGTTCGCAGTAATATCAGCTTCGACCAGAGCCTTTTCGGCCTGTTTACCCGTCAAGTTCGGAAACTTCGAGCGCAAATCCACAAGCATCAAATGGTTGTCCGTGCCATCGGAAACGACTTTATAGCCTTTGTTCATTAAGGCATTAGCCATTGCCGCCGCGTTCTTTTTCACCTGCGATTGATAGACCTTGTATTCCGGTTGAAGAGCTTCGAAAAACGACACCGCTTTGGCAGCAATGACATGTTCAAGGGGACCGCCCTGTATTCCGGGGAAAACGGCGGAATTAAGCATCTGCGACATCATTTTAACCTGTCCCTTAGGAGTTTTGATGTTCCAGGGATTTTCGAAATCTTCGCCCATAAGGATGATACCGCCACGGGGACCTCTGAGAGTCTTGTGCGTAGTGGAAGTTACGATATGAGCGTATTTCAGCGGGTTATTCAAAAGCTCGGCAGCGATAAGCCCTGCAGGATGAGCCATATCGACCATAAACAAAGCTCCGATTTTGTCGGCGATATCTCTCATCCGGGCATAGTCCCATTCTCTCGAATAAGCCGAAGCTCCGCCCACAATCAGTTTGGGTTTATGTTCCAGCGCCGTCTTTTCCATACCTTCGTAATCGACAAAACCGTTTTCGTCTACGCCGTACGAAACAGCCTTAAACCACATTCCCGAAACATTAACGCTCGAACCGTGAGTCAGATGTCCTCCGTGCGACAAATCGAGCCCCATAAACGTATCGCCGGGCTTCAGACAAGCCACAAACACCGCCATATTCGCCTGCGCGCCCGAATGAGGCTGAACATTTGCGTACTTAGCGTCGAACAGTTGACAGAGGCGGTCGATAGCCAACTGTTCCGATTTGTCCACAACTTCGCAGCCGCCGTAATATCTTGCGCCCGGATAACCTTCGGCATATTTGTTGGTTAAGACCGAGCCCATGGCTTTAAGAACCTGTTCGCTGACGAAATTTTCCGAGGCAATCAGTTCGATTCCCGCTGTTTGCCTTTGCCGTTCTTCGTCTATTAATTCAAATATTCTGTTATCTGTTTTCATTCATTACGATTTCTTAACCTGCGATTACTATTGTGTTAAACGAATAAGGTTTCAATATTGGCGACACGTTGTATTCGCCGATTTTGATAGACGGTTTGATTATCGTATCTTTATCGTTTTGTATCACAAGAACGTAACTGTTATCGGGATTTTTGAAGACCAACAGGTTTGTGAATGTCCCCGAAGTAGCAAGACGTTGCGCGCCCGGAAGAACAAAATGGCTGAAATGTTTCATCAGATAATATTCGTATGTATACTTGAAGGTTTTAGTCTCTTTGTTTACAGTGACTAATGAGTTTTGTCTCCATCCCCAACGGCTCATACCGCCTTCTTCGAGCGAGGTGTTCCAATATTCGTACACGTTTGTTCCGTTGTTGAGATAGTGTTTCATCAAATTCCACGAATAGCAACATAATTCCCAACTGTTTGTACCGTTGCCGCATTCCTGTTCGGTTTGATAGATTTTGATATTGGGATAATTTTTGTGAATGGCGCCGACAGATTTTTTCCCTGCCCATTGAAATCCTGCGCCTTTAATGTATTGACTGCTTTTCGGGTCTTGCAGCAAAGTGTCGACCATTGCCGGCGTTGGGCGTTCCATTGTTCCGAACATCAGTTCGACGCCGATTTCCTTCATTGTCGGTCCAAGATATTCACCCACAAACTTGTTCAGCCCCGACGACAGCCAGGTACAACTCGGGAAAGGCTGGCACGAGTTAAATTCGTTTTGTGGCATAACCATTGTAACGGGGATGTTTTCGTTCCGGTAGGCTTCGATAAATTTCTTAAAATACAAAGCATAAGCCTTGAAATAAGCGTCTTCCTGGATAAACATGTTAGTGCCTTCGCGCCCTACCTGTTCGGGTTTGATGTCGTTGTGATACGCCGAATCGAAAAACGAACTCATTGGGCAGCAGGCATAATGCTTGTTGTATTTCATCCATGTCGGCGGCGACCATGGCGAAGCCCATATTTTCAGGTTGGCGTTATATTTCAGCGCGTTTTTAATGAAAGGAATAAGCGTTTCCTTATCATTGTCGATGCTGAAATTTTTCATTTCGAAATCGCCATCGGTTTCGTTGTACGAATACCAGTTACGCGAAAAATCATTAGCGCCTACAGGCATGCGGCAGACGGTAAAATTCGCTCCCGTCCCCGGCTCGAAGAGTTCTTTCATGACAGTTTCCCTGTCGGCGTCGCTCAATACGCTTAACGAAGTCCATCCCAATTCGTTAAAACACGTTCCGAACCCGTCTATTGTTTGTTTTGGGTTCTCGATATCCACCGCAGCATCGTAGTTATTGTTCGAGAAAAATTCAATACTGTCGACGCTTTGCGATTTCCACGAATATTCTTGCGTGGAAACAATCCATTTAACAGAAGGTTTATTGTCGCAGGAGAAAAACAACCCGCACATTATAACCAAAATAAAAGTAACATTTTTCATGTTGCGCACTATTTATATAATATTATTATTCAATTAAATCAATCAAATTAGAAATTTATTTCCGGCTGTAAAAGTAGTAAATTTATTTTAAATTCCATTTTATCAATCTTTCTATTTTTTCGTATGGTAATTTAAGTTCGATTATACCGAAAGAATATGGAGCGATTTCGTAAGGGTCGTAGTAAAACACAAGACCTTTCGACGTAACTCTGTAATTGTCGGCGAGATGAAACTTGCCGTCTTTAAACCGGTATGGTTCCGGGATTTTTTCATCCGGATTGATTCCCGACTGCGTTTTAAATTCTGTTTCGGCGATGCTCAAAAATTCTGCTTCGCCGCCTTTTATCAAGCTTTTGTAACTCACCTTGCGTCCGGTGTTTTTGTCGACGACAAAGCAATATTTGCCGGAGTTCGGATGAGCGCCGCCTTCGTATACCATCCAATTGTAAGTAAATGAGATAATGTGTTCATTTTGATAGACGTCTTCCGGAGCGATGTTCAGAATGAAAGCGATGTAAGCCGGCAAATTGTTTTCTGTAATTTGTTTGCAGTATTCGTCAAAATGTTTTTTCACCGAAGCATTCAGGTCGAACTGTCCTTTGAGGTCGAACCATGAAGCAAACAGTAATTTTGTGTGTTTCAGTATGGAATCTTTCAGAAACACAGGCGCATTTGTCGGATTATAATACTCTGCCGACACCTCGTAAGCCGAGTCGGGTTTAAGTTTGCCGCCCTGTTTTTCGACCTCGATTTTCTCGAAATTTACGGTAGCGTCAAATGTCGTTTTGGCATTACATGAGCCAATAATTATGATACAGAATAAGAGAAGAAATTTATGCATAAAAAAATGTTTTATTTTTGCCTCAATATAATTGCAACAGGAACGCCTTTTAAGTCGAAATGTTCACGCAATTTATTTTCCAGAAATCTTTTGTATGGACTTTTGATATATTGCGGAAGATTGCAAAAGAACGCGAATGCAGGCGAGGGCGTCGGCAATTGTGTAACGTATTTTATCTTAATATATTTTCCTTTTATAGCGGGGGGAGGATAAAGCTGTATCTCGCCCAGCATGACTTCGTTGAGTTTTGCAGTAGAAAGTTTGCGATTGCGGTTATTATACACGGTTATAGCTGCTTGCAACACGTCGAATATTCGCTGTTTGCTTATCGCCGAAGTGAAAATTATGGGGACATCGTTGAAAGGAGCGATTTTGGCTTCTACTGCTTCCCTGTATTGTTTCATGGTGTTACTGTCTTTATTTTCAAACAAATCCCATTTGTTGATAACAATAACGCATCCTTTTTTATTTTTTTCGATGATATGAAATATGTTCATGTCCTGAGTTTCGACTCCCGATGTTGCATCTATCATCAAAATGCAGACATCGGAGTATTCTATCGCTCTGATAGCCCGCATTCCGGAGTAAAATTCGAGGTCGTCGGTGATTTTCGTCTTTTTCCTTAGCCCGGCAGTGTCTATTATGTTGAAATTGAAGCCAAACTTGTTATATCTCGTGCTGATACTGTCGCGAGTTGTGCCGGCGATATCCGTGACGATATTCCTGTCTTCGTCGAGCAAAGCGTTTGTTAACGACGATTTTCCGACGTTCGGTTTTCCGACTATGGAGATATTCGGAATCTTTTCTTCTTCGTCGGCATGTTCTTCGATTTTAAATTCGGCAACAAGTGCATCCAGCAAATCCCCTGTTCCGCTTCCGCTAATGGACGAAAGGCTCCAGGGGTCGCCTAATCCCAAAGAGTAAAATTCGGCGACATTGAACAGCCTTTCCGAATTATCGACCTTATTTACAACAAGAAATACTTTCTTTTTCGACCGGCGCAGGATATCCGCTATTTCGGCGTCGAAATCGGTGATTCCGCATGTAACGTCAACCATAAACAGCACAACATCCGCTTCTTCGATGGCTATCAAAGCCTGTTTTCGGATTTCAGTTTCGAAAATGTCGTCGGTATTCACGGCGTATCCGCCTGTGTCGATTACCGAAAATTCTTTGCCGTTCCAGTCCGATTTGCCGTAAATTCTGTCGCGCGTGACCCCTGCCGTTTCATCAACAATAGATTGACGCATCCCGACTAAACGATTGAACAATGTTGATTTACCGACATTTGGACGCCCTACTATCGCTGCTATATTTCCCATTTATATGTCATTTTTGCGCGACAAAGATAGATATTTTTTTTCAAATCGAGAATCACAATCCCTAAGAGAGGGGTGTACTTGTCGATGAGACGCAATATATTGCGTCTCTACCGGACAATGCCTCCGGTGTTGGAAGTCTTAACTCTTAACTCTTAACTCTTAGTTTTTAGTTCTTAGTTCTTAACTTAAAAAAACGTCCACTTAGATAGATAAGTGGACGTCAGTGAAATTAGAATAATACGTATTCTTTAATCATCATATTCATCGTTTTCCGCAGTTGGGAAAAATTCGAAGAAATCGTCGAAACGCGTGCTGCTACCGCTACGTCCCGTCATCACAAATCCTCTATTACCCAGTGAAAAAGAAACTGCGTACGACCTTGTGGACCTCGAAAAAGCAGTTCTTTCCGTCCAGATATTTGCAGCGGGGTCGTATTCGTAAGTCGAAGACAGGGACATTGAAGTTTGTCCCAGAGTGATATAGCCTTTGTTATTTATTACAAATGTATTTGCATAAGCTCTCGGAATGTTATTATACTTGTCGTCATCGGAAGTGAGGTCGGTATTTCTCAGGTCGAGAACTTTCTCCCAGACATCTCTGCCCGGGTCATATCTCTGCATATCCGTTGGATTGCCGTCATTTGCCGTTCCTCCTAAAAGATACATGTAGTTTCCAATAACAAACACGCTTGCGCCCGCGCGTTTCGAGCCTTCGTAACTGCTTATTTGCGCCCATGTTCCCGAGCCGGGAGTGTTTCCGGGAGTAAACGAATAAAAGTCTTTGAGAGGGCTTCCCCCGTCGGTACCTGTTCCAACATATCCTTTGTCGCCAATAGATGCTCCAACAGCGTAATAACGTTCTACTCCGGGAAATTCGGCTTCAACTTGTGTCCACACATTCGTTGTCGGGTCATATTCCCAGAAATCTTTGTATGCAACTTTTCCGTCGAATCCAAATCCAACGTACGCTTTTCCTCCTACAGAAAACGAAACGGCTGCATATCTGGCTACTCCAGGGAATTCCGCTCGCTGTTTCCATGTCTTGTCGGTGGAATTATAAATCCATAAATCGGTTAAAGCCTTGGCTTTGGCGTTATATCCCAAACAGATATAGGCATTTTCTCCGATAACAAATCCTGTAGCATCTCCTCTGGCGTCTCCATCGAACGAACCCAGCGTTTTCCAGTTTCCGATTAATTCTTCTTCCTCGTCGCTACAACTATTTAGAACAACAAAAGCCATCAATAACAGGCAAAAATTTCTGATTCTCATTATATTCATATTTTTTTTCTAAAAATTTTAATTCTAAAATCAAGGTGCAAATGTATTAATTTTTTTAATAATCTACGATAAATTCTTTATTTTTCTTTTACAGGAATATGACGTGATACTGTTATAAAGGATTAATTTACGTTAATAATTATTTTCGAACCATTTAATTTTTAATATCTTATCATATCAAGAGCCTTCCAAAAACCGGGGTAAGATTTATTTACGCAACCGGCATTTTCGATGATAATTTTCGAGTCGAAATCAAGCAATCCGAGCGCTCCGATTGCTGTTGACATCGCTATTCGGTGGTCGTTATGGGAATTTATCGCCACGTTTTCCGGTTGTTTTTTCCCGGTTGTTCCCTTTACAATCATCAAATCGGCGTTTTCGTCAAAGTCGATTCTTGTACCGATTTTTCCAAATTCGGATTTGAGAGTTTCGGCTCTGTCGCTTTCTTTGTGCGATAAGCGACTGAGACCTTTTATCCGCGAAACGCCCTCGCAATTAGCGGCTAAAGCTACTAAGGCGGGAAACAAATCCGGTGAATCGACAGCGTCGAAGCAGAACGCTTTCAATTGATTTCTCGACACTTTCACCGACGAAGTTTCGATTTCGACCTTTGCGCCCGCCGATTCCAGAGCTTCTACAATCTTTCTATCTGCCTGATTCGATTGATAATCCAAATTCGTAACCTCAACCGTTCCGGCGATAGCGCCCGCAACAAGCAAACACGAAGCTCCGCTCCAATCGCCCTCAATGTTAAACTTACCACAGGAATAATAATGCCGGTTGCCCGCGATACGGAAAGTTTCGTAGTTGTCGTTATCTATCACGACGCCAAATTTCGATGCGAGGTTTACAGTAAGGTCTATGTAAGGTTTACTTTTAAGATTCAACACTTTAACTACAGAATCGTTCGGTAGCAGCGGCAAAGTCATCAACAGTCCCGACAGGAACTGCGAACCTCCGCTTCCGTCTACAATTATTTCGTTTGCAGATAATTGTCCCTGCAAACGGACAGGCAGATTTCCTCCTGTATCCGAATATGCGATACCCATCTGTTCGAAAGGAGACTTCATCAACCCCGAAAAGGGACGTTTCAGCAAACTTCCTCTACCGTTTAAAGTTACGTTTCCGGAATACAGCAACGACAGCGGAGCGAACAGTCGCGACGAAAGCCCCGATTCTCCGCAATTCAGCTCAAGTTTTTCGACTTTGTGCGTCGGGGGGTTTCCTTTTATCGTCAAATTTTCGTCTGTTTTCACTTCTGCGCCAAGGTTTTTGATGATATCCACAGCAGCCAGCGAGTCGTCCGATTCGGTATAACCGCTTACGACAGTTTCGCCGCCGCTCAATAACGCCGCTGCAAATACTCTTTGTACCACGCTTTTAGAGCATGGCGCCGCTGTTTTTCCATTTATTCCCGAAGGTCGAACTATTATATTCATTTTCGTATATCTGCGTAATTTTCAAGTACAACAATTTCGGAACGTGTGCCTATTCTCAGGTGAGCGCCCCAAAGTCCCAATCCCGATGTGATATAATATTGAGTACGTTCTTTTTTCAAATATCCGTACGATTTTTCGTATAATTTGCTTGCAATTAAACTTACAGGCCATACCTGACCGTCGTGAGTATGTCCCGAGAACTGAAAATCTACGCCAGCCTCCTGCGCTTCTTCCAAATGTTGCGGTTGATGGTCGAGCAAGATAATCAGTTTATTGTGGTCGATTCCCCGCATGATTTCTTTCAACGGCTTCCGGTTCGTGTTGGTACGGTCGTCGCGTCCGACGATGTAAATATCTTCGGTCGGTTGGGCGATGCTATCGCGCAGCAGAACAAAGGCTTCGGAAAGATAACGGAACGCCTTTTCGCGGTTTCCGTAATATTCGTGATTTCCGGGAACGGCATAGATTCCCATCGGAGCTTTGATTTCTTTGAGTCTGTCTAACATGTTTTTCGATTCCACAGGGCGAACGCTGCGGTCGAAAATATCTCCGCACAGGAGGACTATATCGGGATTTTGACTGTTGATAAATTCCACAAAATCATTCAATTTGTTGCTCCCTATTGTGTAACCGAGATGCAAATCGGAAGCTACAACGATTTTCGGAATCTTGTTTATCTGTTTATCCGTCTTGAAATCAAGGTTTACGACCGAAGGATTATTGAACCGAATTATGCCCGCAACAAGTATAACCGCAACTGCTCCCACAACGAAAAAAAACACGTATACGCTTGCAGTTTGCGGATTTGCGGTAAGAAATCTCGGCAAAAACGGGAAAAATCTGTTTATCAACCGCAGGATATCTATAATCAGGACAATTGGCACAAAATAGAGAAGCGAACACAGCCATGTCCCGCCAACATGCTGCATGGCAGACACTATGGCTATCGGAAACTTGTTCTCGAAAAACATCCCGACAAGGAATATCAACGCAAGAAAACAAATCGCCGTCGAAAAAACAGTCCGGAACATTCCATGCGGCAACGAGTGTAAACCTCTCAACAAAAGATAGATGTTAGCGCCGAAATATAGTGCGAATATTGATATGAAAAACATCCATCTCATTTTTTAGTACGGTCGGACATCGCGGCGTTCATAATAGTTGATAAAAGCCTTGTTGACAGTTTTATTGCCTCCCGGAGTGGGATAATCGCCGCTGAAATACCAGTCGCCGGTATTGCCCGGGCAGGCGTCGTGCACTCCTTCGATGGTTTGGAAAACCAACTCGACTTCGGCGTTCATGTCCTCAGGACGAAGCATTTCCGCGATTTTCCCGGAAATCTGTTCGTCGGTGAACTGCGCGTATATTTCTTTGACATGGTTTACGATTTTTTCTTTCGGCAGACTTTGCTGTTCTAAACATTTTCGGTACACGTCGTTGATAATATGCCATTTACCTGTTTCGTGCAACAGTTCTATCGCCGCTCTGAAAGCGCAAAATTCCGTCATACGGGTCATATCTATTCCGTAACAGTCGGGGTATCTTATCTGTGGAGCGGAACTGACTACTACAATTTTCTTGGGGTTCAATCTGTCGAGCATCTTTAGAATACTTGTTTTCAGCGTTGTGCCTCTCACTATCGAATCGTCGATTATCACTAAATTGTCGCCCTGTTCGACAACTCCGTAAGTAACGTCGTAAACGTGTTCTACCATGTCGTTCCGCGAACTGTCTTCGGTTATGAACGTTCGGAGTTTGACGTCTTTAACGGCGATTTTCTCTATACGGGGTTTGTAGTTTATGATGTTCCATAATTCTTTATCGGACAGCGGGGCAGGCGAGTTCAGTATCTTTTTGTGCTTTTCTTTGACAAGATATTCGTCGATTCCTTTCAACATGCCGTAAAAAGCGGTCTCCGCCGTGTTGGGGATGTAGGATAATACGGTGTTTTTCAAATCGTAATCTATGGCTTTCAGAATGCGGGGAATCAATTGGTATCCCAGCGTTTTTCGTTCTTCGTAGATAGATTTGTCCGTTCCGCGCGAGAAATAAATTCGTTCGAAGGAACAGGAAGCCCGTTTGCCCGGCTGAAGTATTACTTCTTCGGAATATGTGCCGTCTTTTTTGATAATCAAAGCGTTTCCCGGAGCGATTTCTTTGACGTCGTCGACTTTCAATTTGAAAGCCGTTTGTATCACCGGTCGTTCCGAGGCAGCAACAACAACTTCGTTGTCTGCGTAATAGAACGCCGGACGTATTCCGTTAGGGTCTCTCAGGATGAAAGCGTCGCCGTTTCCAATCATTCCTTCGATTGTGTATCCTCCGTCGAAATGTTTTGTCGCATTTTTCAGTATGCTCACAACATCCAGATTGTCTTCGATTAAGCGCGCTATCTCTTTTCCGTCTTCGATTCCCTGTTTTACGTACATGGAGTGCATATTATCGTATTCGGTATCAAGGAAAAAGCCGATTTTTTCGAGTACGGTTACAGTGTCGGACAAATCTCTCGGATGCTGACCTTCGTTCACTAAACGCTCGAAAATTTCGTCTACGTTGGTGAGATTGAAATTGCCGGCAAGCACCAGATTGCGCGCCTTCCAGTTGTTGAACCGCATGACCGGATGCACATTTTCGATTGTAGTCTTCCCGTGCGTCGCGTATCTCAGATGTCCCAAAAGCAATTCGCCTGCATATCTGACGTTTTCGCCCGCATTATCGGGGTTTGCGGACTTATATATCTTCGAGGTGATTTCGTCGAACACATCTCTTATCGGGGTTTTCGAATCCGACCGCGCGCGGTCGATATAAGGACGACCGTAGGCGGGATTCAATTTAAGGGTGGCGACGCCGGCGCCGTCCTGACCTCTGTTATGTTGTTTCTCCATAAGGAGATACAGACGTTGAAGCCCGTACATCCATGTGCCGTATGTTTTCCGGTAATAACTGAGCGGTTTCAGCAACCGGATAAAGGCTATTCCGCATTCGTGTTTTATGTTGTCGCTCATAATGGTGGAAAATTAATGGATGCGGATAAGAGTGTGGCGGCAGGATAGGCGGTAATCAATGTCCGCCTCATTTTTTCGGCAT
Organism: Prevotellaceae bacterium; assembly: GCA_031259655.1. GTDB lineage: Bacteria > Bacteroidota > Bacteroidia > Bacteroidales > UBA932 > JAIRLF01. The sequence goes on along the minus strand of JAIRLF010000007.1, from coordinate 1,080 downwards.
CGTCTCGCGTCCTGTAATCTCCGACTTCGACATAGAAATTCGGAGAGATATGCGTTACATATACAGGCAGCCCGGGATATGTCTTTTGGATGTCGTTCTTTATGCTCTCGGCTCTGCGCGACGCCGCCTGATTGCTGTCCCTGTATATCCTTATTCGCCAACCTTTTAAGGTCTTGCTTTTCTGCGTTTTCAACTCATCGATAACCGATTTGACATCGTCGCCGCCAAGTGTCACTCTCCCTCCGGCTGTCTCGGACAACTTATCGAAGATGTCATACGAAGCTATGGTATCCAATGGATTAGACATTATGGAATCGCTAATGTCCTGCGCACGCCCAATAACAGATATCATCATGATTCCCATTAATAAAATTAACGTCGATATCAGATTTTTCTTATTCATCATATAAACAATATTGCGGCGCAAAATTAGATGTTTTTTTTGAATTTCAATGAAGTTTCTCCGAATATTAATGTTTTGAATCAATTACACTCAAATTAAAAACGCTGCCGGAGAAGAAACTGCTGTTCTTCCGGCGATGAATTTACTCGGAGACGTTTCAATCTTTTCAAGCTTTTCACTCAATTGGCTGTCCGGAAGCCCGAAAGAGCTTCAATACGAAAAATCGACGCCAATGAGGAGAGCGTAGCAACAATTTAAAATGCACCCGTAGAAAAAACAAGAACTAAGAACAGCCTGCGTCAGCCACTCTTAGTTCTTAGTTCTTAACTTTTAACTCTTAATAACTCTTACAGCAGTTCGATACTTCGTTTAACAAACTTGTCGAGTTCTTCGCCGGTGAGCCTGTTATTAGCCAGCAGGGCGAGGTCGAACAGTTGTTTAGCGAGTTTATTTTGTTTACCGTATTCGGTCAGGATGTTTTCCTTTTGTTTTTTAGCCTCGTCTAAAGATTTTTCGGCTTCCTGTAACTCATCTTTCAACGATTGAGGAACGTCTTCATCTTTTTTATCCTTTTTTTGAGAGTTCAATTCATCGATAGAGGCTTGAACTTGCGATATATTTTCCTCTGCGGGTTTGATTTTGTCTGCGAGTTCTTTTTCGAGAGCGTCGTTGATAGA
>JAIRLF010000381.1 GCA_031259655.1 Prevotellaceae bacterium | reverse complement strand
GAAAGCGAAATAGCTGTCATTACAAAGAAATACTACAGACATTTGTCCGAAGTGTTTGTCGAACTTATGTATTCGCTGTATATTCCCGAAAAAATTATCAGAAAACGCATACGTTTTGTCAATCCCGAACTGCTCGACAAATATTATTCCGAAGGCAGACATATCGTCGCTGTAACAGGACATTACGCAAACTGGGAATGGGGCTACGGATTCCCTATGTATTGCCGCCATAAATTGATGGAAGTGTATAAAAAGCTGAATAACAAAATCTCGAACCGATTATTTCACGATATCAGGGCGCGATTCGGGGGTATGCCTGTCGAAATGGCGAACATGAAACCCATACTCGCCGAATTACGGAAACACCCTACACTAATCTACCTTATTGCCGACCAAACGCCTGCCGGAAATGAACGTTTGTGGTACTACACTTCGTTTCTTGGAGTCAGCGGAACGCCGGTATTCATTGGTCCCGAAAAAATTGCGCAAAAGTTCAACGCCGTTTTTGTATTCGTAAATATGCAAAAGGTGAAACGGGGATTCTATCGTATTGAATTTATCCCTCTATGCGAAAATTCCAAAGATACATCGACTTACGAACTGACGGATAAATATCTGCGAATGATGGAAGAAATCATATACGACAAACCGGAATATTGGATGTGGTCGCACCGAAGATGGAAACGAAGAAGAATTGCCAAATAATATTATCGACGGCATATTTGCCTAATGTGCAATATTTCTCGAAACTGTTGTGCGAAGATATTATCATCGAACAGCACGAGAATTATCCGAAACAAACTTTCCGAAACCGTTGCGAAATACTCTCTGCCAACGGGATTATCTCTCTAACTATTCCCATAAAACACAGCGCAAACAAGATTAAAATCCGCGATGTCGAAATTGATTATACCGACAACTGGCAACGGTTGCATTGGCGGACAATAAATACCGCTTACCGTTCGTCGCCGTTCTTTGTCTATTATGCCGACGATTTTTTGCCTTTCTACGAAAAGAAAGAAAAATTCCTGTTCGACTTTAATTGCAAAATGCTCGACAAACTGATTGAACTTATCGGTATTAAAACGCAAATAACTCTGTCGAGCAACTATCTGCACAATGAGGGCACAGGCACGATAGACTGTCGTAACACGATTACTCCGAAAAACAAACCCGAAGACCCGGAGTTTTTTCCCTCGCCCTACTATCAAGTCTTTAGCGGCAAATTCGGATTCCAGCCGAATCTTAGCATACTCGACTTGCTTTGCAACGAAGGAAATAACAGTTATTCGATTATCGAAAATTCAACGAAACGCCGAACATCTACTCTCAATTATTTTCGCAGACCACTCTAAACCCTATCTTGATACAGTCCGAGAGCCACCAAATACTTTTTGGCGATTGCGGGTCGGTTTTGAGCCATTCTTCCGTGCGCGAATAATCGCGACTTGCTACGCGCAGGTCTTTAGCGTCCGAGGCAAACGAACCTCCTCGAACGACGTATTCCGTACCATTGTCGGGACCTTTGGGGTCGGTTACATTGCCGGATGTCTCGGAATAAGCGCTTTCGGAGTACCAGTCGGAGCAATATTCCATCACATTGCCAAGCATATTTTTGAGTCCGAAAGGATTCGAAGCTACCTTATCGGCAGGTTGCGTGCGATTGCCGGAATTTTCGGCATATATCACATACGTATTTATCACGGCGGTATCTACCCCGAATACGCTGTTCCACCATCGGTCGCGCGTAAATTTTTTCGGACTGCCTGCGAAGAAATAAGGCGTCGAAGTGTTGCCGCGTGCGGCATATTCCCATTCCGCTTCGGTGGGCAAGCGATATTTTTTACCTGTTTTGATTGAGAGCCATTGGCAATAAACCTCTGCTGCATAGTGCGACATTGTGATTGCCGGACTGTTGCCGAAGCCCCAGCCCTGGTCGACCTGACCGTAGAAAGGCGTAGGTCCGCTAACCGCGTCAACTGCATTGCGATTTCTTTCCTTTATCATGTTGGGGTCGAGACGACCTTCCGAACGCGTTTCCCTGAAAAACGCTTCATAATCGTTCCACACAACCTCGATTTCACTCATATAGAACGAACTTACGGTAACTTCGCGTACAGGACCTTCGTCGTCTTTTCTGTACGGTTCGTCGAGGGGGCTACCCATCTTGAACGTCCCGCCAGGAACAGCTATCATATTAAATGCCACCGACGTACCCGGCACTTTCTCGGTGAAATTCTCGAATCCGGTTAATTGTGTAGCGGAATCGTATATTTCCCTCGGCTCATCGTCGCCCGAACCGAACAGAACATTGGCTTTGTGCGAATAATCGGGATTGTAATGACCTGCGTCAAGATGACAACTGATACACTGCAAATCAAGTTTTTCTTTGTTTTCGACATAATAGAGATGCGCCACAGCTCCTTCGCTCGTAAGTCCTGTTGTGAACAGATTTTCGTGGCAGCGTTCGCACGATTCGTTAAAAGTTATTTTGACGGCGTACTCCAAACGGCTTTTCTGTTGCCAGTCGAACGAGGCGCTGTCTTTTGTATGGTATGCCCACATATCTTTAAGTCCCGTTATTCCCTTCGTCCATAGATAATTGAAAGAACCTTTGGGAGGAAGATGGCAATCGACACAGTGAACCACTACTCCGCTTTTCGTATTATGATGTGTCGATTGATGCCACGATTCGTCGGCTTGCGGATGAATATGGCACGACATGCAATATTCGTCGGTAGACGTATAATCCAGATAGATGTTGCTAAAATACATAAGTAAAACGCCGATAATCAATCCTCCGAAAAAGACCCAGCGAATTTTCAGTCCTTTACTTTTTTTGTCTCTTTTACGTTTATGCTTCATTCTACTGTTTTCTTCTTCAATATTCAGCATAAACCGTATTAAGTATTCATCGCGCCACAAACATTAATCACCTGTCCGCTGACATACGAAGATAAATCGGATGCGAGAAAGACAGTTACACCGGCAACGTCGGCGGGCGTGCCACCTCTGCGGAGAGGGATTTTTTCTATCCACGATTTACGGATTTCTTCAGGTAAAGCGGCTGTCATTTCGGTTTCGATAAAACCGGGAGCAATTGCATTACAACGGATTCCGCGTACTCCAAATTCTTTGGCTACAGATTTCGTGAGACCGATAATGCCGGCTTTCGATGCGGCATAGTTCGCCTGATTTGCATTGCCCGACACGCCTACGACCGAACTCATGTTGATTATGCTTCCGCCCGCCTGTTTCCACATTACCGGCTGTATAGCTTTGGTGAAATTGAATACCGATTTGAGGTTCACTGCAATAACAGCGTCCCACTGTTCTTCGGTCATACGTTTCACTGCTCCGTCTTTTGTGATACCGGCGTTGTTAACCAAAATATCTACCCGCCCGAAATCTTTTGCGATTTCGCTGACAACTTTTTGGGTATCATCGAAATTTGCCGCATTAGAGGCATATCCCTTTGCTTTTACTCCGCATGCCTGCAATTCTTTTTCCAACTGTTCGGTAGCTTCGGACAGAACAAGGTCGGTGAATGCGACATCTGCGCCTTCCTGCGCAAGTTTCAGCGCAATAGCTTTGCCTATACCTCTCGCAGCTCCTGTAACCAGCGCCGTTTTTCCTGTTAATAATTTCATTTTCAATATACTTTATTAATTTATAATCTTTAATTTTTCTGCAAAAGTACAAAAAATCCTATAACTCTAACATATAAGAGCTAATTATTTGAATGTAAACAGGAAGTTCATCCCGAAATTCCACAGTGTTACAATGATAATTGCAAGAAATTTGGAAAAGTAAAAGTTCCATTTCAGTCTATCCGAAAAGAAATAAACAAAAAGATTGTTCAGCGCAAGCCCTGCCACAGAAATGCCGACAAACGAAAAATATTCGGAAAAGATTTGCAAACGGTGACTTTCGAACGTCCAGACTCGATTCAGTATATAATTGGACGAGGCTGCCAAAATAAAACCACAACTGTTTGCAATATATTTGTTTACTCTCAACTTTTCTTTCAACAACCATGTCGTTCCAAAATCAATTGCCATCCCCGAAAGACCAACCGCACAAAACTTTAAAAACTTTAAAATAAAAGATATATCAACCATTTTTATACATTAAGCTCATAATTTTTTCGGCGCAAAAGTACAAAGTATTTTTTAATCGAATACTATTTTGCGGAAAAAAATTCTCTCGCAACAGTTTTTTTTATATATGGGACTGTATCAAAAGACCGAAATCATCGTTCATCGTTAAAAAACGTTCATCGTTAAATATCTTCCGTCAGCACAATCACAATCTTGTATTCTTTCCCTTTCAGACAACCGTTGATGTCTGTCGCGTAGACAAAGTCGATTATTTTGACGTTGTTCAATCCGTGATAACTGCCGGTCAGCGAGGGGACATTTTCGTAGATATCTTTCCCGTTCATCACCACTGCGCCGGCGTGTGTCGGGGATGTCGATTCGGTTACGTACGGTGCGATATCCG
>JAIRLF010000371.1 GCA_031259655.1 Prevotellaceae bacterium | reverse complement strand
GCGATGGCGTTAACTAACCAGGGTTGTCCCTGCGTCTGTTCATACACTAATTCAATGGCGTCGTCTTCGAATATTTGACCGGTTTCGTCGGTATGCTGACGATAGAGCAATGTAATTTCCTCTTTAGTGAAATTCTTTAAAGTATATGTTTTCGTTGCGATGTTGAACGGACTTGCGCTACCTAACGATTGACTGTCGGGACGAATTTGTGCCTTATAGTCGCGGATATTGCGCATGCCGACTAAGGCTATGGAATGAACGAAAGGCGTCATGCTACGGTTATTATAACCGTTTCGCAATTGACGTAGAAACAATATCAATGTATCTTCGCTTAAACAGTCCGCTTCGTCGAAAAAAATCACTAATGGTTTATCCAGCAATATACCGTAATCGGTCAAAGATACTAACAACACATTGGTGTAATCCTCATAATCCACATCAGAAGCAAACTCTTCGCTATGCGGAAGTTTGGAATATTTTAGAGCAGTTTTCAAATTTCGTACTATTGCCGGTATACCTTTTTCCGGTTCGACAATATTTTGTATGCTTTCCAGCGAACAATACAGGACATAATAGCGTCCGCCGGCATTAAGCCGTTGAGTTAAATCTTGAATATACGTCGTTTTTCCGCTCTGACGAGCCGCATGAATAACAAAATACTGTTTATCATCTATCAACTCTTCCACGCCCTGCAAACGGGTAGCGGCTTCTATCATGTAATGTTCTGCGCTGTTACAGGGTCCTGATATATTAAATTTTCTCATCTTGATTCATTTTAAAATTACACAAAAGTAATACTTTTTATTGACATGGATTTATTTTTTTACTCCTTTTTTATTCCGGAATGACGCTTAAAACGGAACTGAACGGTACACTTCGTTATCCATGTACCGATTCCAAAAAAAATCTGTGAAAATCCGTCAAATCTGTGTCATCTGCGTGCTAAAATCTGCGTGCTAAAAATCACTTCGGGTGCGACAAAATATTTTTCCCGTCCAATATCCATTCGGTATTTTCGCCGTATGATTTTTTGAACGTTTCGATTTTGTTTTGCAGTTCGAAGAGCGGTTTACTTTTTGCTGCGAAGTTATTCAGAATAATCAAAGCCTCTTCGTCGGCAACGCCTTTGATAGAATCGGACATTCGTTTCGCTATATTACGGATATCGTTTGCCGTAAAATCGGCGTCGGAAGTTATTTCCTTGTAGATTCTTTCGCCGTCGGCGTCGATACCTTTAACCACTTTTTTCCGTTCGTTGACCATGCGTTCGAAGACCGACTGTTGATTTTCGGCGGGCAATTCGACGCGGTTGAACGAAAACAGAGCGACGACTAAATCAATATCTCTCAATTCCTCATTCGAAATCGCTTTGATAGTGTCTAATATTTCCTGCCGATTGGTCGTGACAATGGCGTCGAAATTACTCGAACCCAATACTCTGTTAACCACTGCTCCCGTATGGTCTTCCAAACGGTGAATGGCTCTTGTCATATTCCCGCCTAACTTCGTGAAAAAAGTATTAGGATTGATAGGTTTCCATAAAAGGAAAGGGTCGACCAGCAAATTCTTCTTGTTTTTCTCTTTAATAACTGTCGGTTTACCTTCGTAGAGTTGTAAACGGGTATCTAAGCGGTTGACCGTCTCGAAGGGCCAGGGCCATTTAAAATGCAGACCCGGTTCGATATAACTTCTGGTAAATTCGCCGAAATGATAGGCGGCGGCTTTTTCGTACTCCCGTAACGAAAAAATACTCGAGTCGCCAATAATCAGGATAACAATAGTTATCAATGCTGCGAGACTGTTCCATTTCGCGTTGTAAAATATCTTTTTCATTTTATTCGTACTTTTTTAAGTTTAATATACCCTGGTTTTCTATCACTGTTTTTTTCGACGCTTTGGAATATACTTCCTGTTTTGCTTCGTACCACAGTTTGTTTTCGGTAGTAACGGGGTCTTTTTTATACTCTTCGAAAAGCCCCATAAATCGTTCAAACTCGCCTTTGGCGCGATTGACGCGTTCGCTTTGGTACGACATCGCTTCCTTAATAATCTGCGCCGAATCGCCCTGCGCGGCTTTGATGACTTCCAATGCGTATCCGTCGGCTTTCTCTTTCTGAGCATTACGGCGGTTTTCGGCGCTCATCACGTCGTTGTATGCCGCTTTCACTGCGTCGTTCGGCAGGTCGCAGTCTTGCAGTTGCACTTCGTTTATCTCGACATCCAACTTGATAAGATTACAGTATTGCTGGAATAACCGCCGGTTGCTTTCCTGCACTTCGTACTTTTGCGTGGTCAACACATCGTCGAGAAACGTTTTCCCGACAATCAAGCGCATCGTTCCCTGACTGACCTTATCTAAAACCCTTTCAGGGTCTTTGACAACGTACAGCCACGAATATACCCGTTTGATTGTGTATTGAAAAATCCACTCAAACGAACCGACCTGTTCGCCCCTTGTCAGCATTGTCGATTCTTCGGGAACGTCATAGTAGTCGTTCTTATCCTTTGTCCGAAAGCCAAGTTCCCAACGATGACGCACTTCCGTCGGAACTTTATGTACGGTCTGGATAAAAGGAATTTTAGCATGCAACCCGCCGGGCGTCTCAATTTCGTACGAAAATTTCCCGAACGTCTCGACCGCCGCACGTTCTGTCTTTTCAAGCGAAAACCAGGAATCGAAAATCAATCCCCACACAAGAACAATCCCAACAATGGAAATCATCCAGTTAAACGGTAGAAATCTTACGGAAACGATTGTCCTTCCGCTTCCGTACCTGTCCCTTGTCATTATAATTCCAAGGAAATCACATAAGCTCTTAAATCTATTATTCATAATATTCGTTTTTTTATAACGACACAAAAGTATAACATTTTTTGGAAACAGAATTTTTATGTGGAGATTTATTGATGTGGCGACTGATAATGAAATATTATATAGCCGATTACGCGTACGGTGTGAA
>JAIRLF010000329.1 GCA_031259655.1 Prevotellaceae bacterium | reverse complement strand
TAAACACTAATAAGAAAAGGTAAACTGTTTTAACCTTCATTTATTTAATTTTTTAGAATTAAACATGCGCAAAATTAGTAAAAATTTCTAACTTCGATTTGAAAATTATCTAAAAAGATGTTCTTCAAACAAATGTGGAAGTTAAGAACAGCAATTCAGAAAGGATTATATACAACCAGAGCCTCATCAAGAAGTAAGTTATCGTATTTGCTAAAATTGTCCACAAAAACGTAATAGTGTCTTGTCAACGCTTGGTCGTCATTGCGACAATTTGAATTTTTAAATCGACGTAGCCAGATTATCTAAGAAAAATTTGCATGTAAGAAAAAATGATTATCTTTGCGCGCTTTTTCGTACCGAAAATAAGGGGATGTTTTTTGGTTTTGACAGCAAGGTTAGATTGAAATGTAAGCACGTCGAGCGTTGAGGTTTAGGCTCGTTAAACCCAAGTCTCAAGCCATAACTGGCAACAACAACTATGCTCTCGCTGCCTAATACACAAAGTGTAAGGGCTTAATCCGGCAATCCAAGGCGGTTGTCAGACGAGAATCTCGCAAAAGGCTCGCCTTTCGGTCTTTTGATTTTGAGGTTTCATCTTTTGAAAGGATAGCGCACGGGACGCCTTTAAACGTGCGCGAAATTTTCAGAGGTTAAGGATAAAACCGATAGCTTCTTGTCAAGTTTTATCCCGACAATTTATAAGAAGATAAGCGTGTAGAAAGCATTTTGGCCACTTGCCTGGACGCGGGTTCGACTCCCGCCATCTCCACGAATATCGAAGGAAAAAATTCCTTTGATATTTGTATGAATGGGAAAAAATTACATAAAATATCCTTTATATATAATAAGCCTTGTTATTGGTTTTCTTTTGTTATTACAATTTATTCCTCAAGCGGTAACCGACAATTTGAATCTCCGGAGGATAGACATCCTGTCCGACATTCGCGAAGACACTGCGGCAATTGCCGATTTTTCGTTACTCGTAAATCTTCCGCCGCCTCCGCCGCCTGTGCAAGATATTCCCTGTCCGTTGGGAATGGTGTGTTTCGACGATTATTCGGAACACAAAAACGGCTTGGATAACTTTTTTAAAGCATTAAATTCGAAATCCAAAACGCCGGTACGAGTGGCGTTCTTTGGTGATTCGTATATCGAAGGCGATATTTTCTGCGCCGACCTTCGCAACAATCTTCAGAACAAATATGGTGGTAAAGGCATTGGTTTAGCGCCGCTTTCGTCGCAGATTTCTTCGTTCAGGAAAACCGTGAAACACAGCTTCAGCGGTTGGAGCAGCCAATGTATCATCGACACAAAAGAGCATGCAAAAATGGGAATATCGGGATATTGTTTTCATCCCAACAAAGGCGCATGGGTAAAATATTCGGGAGTGAAAATGCCGCATCTCGAATATGTCGAACAGGCTTATCTGCTGTACCGGTTACCCGAAGGAAATGCATCGATATCGTATCGCATTAACGATGCAAAAGAGAGCGCGACCGTCGAACTGAAGCCCTCGTCCAAAGTTGCTGTGTACAAAATTACAGCCGATTCGATTGGAACAATACAGTTCGATTTCCCTTCCGACAACCGTTCGCTGTCCGTATTCGGCATTTCGCTGCAGAACAAATCGGGAGTGATTGTCGATAATTTTTCGTTGCGAGGTTCTCCCGGTACGACACTGAAATTGTTGTCCGAAGACATGCTGAAACAAACCGACAGTCTGCTTTCGTACAACCTGATTATCCTGCAATACGGGCTTAATGTGATGTCCGCCAACCGCAAAAATTATTCCTCATATCAAAAAGGGATGCAGGAAACGGTCGAATATCTGAAAAAGTGTTTTCCCAAAAGCAGCATCCTGTTACTGAGCGTGGGCGACCGCAGTATGCGCAAAGACGGCGATTACGTGACCATGCCCGGAGTGCCGGCGATGGTATCGTGTCAGCAGGCTGTTTGCGTCGAAACCGGCATCGTGTTTTGGAATCTGTTCGAAGCGATGGGAGGCAACGGTAGCATGGTCGAAATGGTGAAAGCAACGCCGCCGCGTGCAAATAAAGATTATACGCATCTTAATTTCGAGGGCGGAAAATATTTGGGCGAAATCCTGTTTAAGTCCATTATGTTCGAGAAAAAACGATACGACAAAAAAACTAAAAATTAAAAGTGAGTTACGAATTAATAAATTATGCGAATTGATGTAATAAGCGTTTTGCCGGAAATGTTGGATGGGTTTGTAAACAACTCGATTGTGAAACGGGCTCAGGAAAAGAATGTAATCGAAATACACCTGCATTCGTTGCGCGAATACGGCAAAAAGAACTACAGACAGGTTGATGATTACGCCTTTGGCGGCGGCGCGGGTATGGTGATGATGATTGAACCGATATATGAACTTATCTCGAAATTGAAATCCGAACGCGATTATGACGAAACAATCTACATGTCGCCCGACGGCGACCTGTTGAAACAGAAAACAGCTAACCGGCTGTCGATTCTGAATAACATAATCATCCTGTGCGGGCATTACAAAGGCGTCGACCAAAGAGTGAGAGAACATCTCGTAACCATGGAGATATCCATTGGCGATTATGTGATTTCGGGCGGCGAACTTGCTGCCGCGGTGCTGATAGACGCTATCACAAGAATAATCCCAAACGCTATCGGCGACGAAGAATCGGCTTTAACCGATTCGTTTCAAGACGATTTGTTATCCCCGCCCGTATACACTCGCCCTCCGGAGTTTAACGGATGGAAAGTCCCTGAAGTCCTGCTCTCCGGCGACCATAAAAAAATCGAACAATGGAAGGAAGAACAGGCATATCTGCGTACAAAGCTGCTGAGACCAAACCTCGATTAGGATTTATCCGAAAAGGGTTTTGATTGCGTAGATTTAAAAATTCAGTCCTTTGCGTTGTGTGTTACCGGATGCATTTGGAGATTCATAATTTTCATGTAATTTTGCCGCAAATATTAATTTGAAAATTGTATGTTAGACAAACTAATAAAGACGTATCAGTCACTTGATGAAGATGCTCGCAGTGTCGTTAACTTTTTAGCGTTGACCGGTGATTCTTTAAGTATAAATGAAATTTCGAAAGCATTCCCCGACATCAAGATTGAAAGATTGGGTAAAATACTCAAAGAGACGACAGAATCCCAATTAGTTGAAAAAGAAATTCATTATTATGGCGGATATATAACGCGCGATTTAATGGTAATATGGCTGTTTCCATTGATTTGTAATGAAAACACCGTCATTTACGAGCGAAATACATTTGTGTATCTCAGTCATTATGCACATCCTCATAAACGACTGCTTAATTTTCTGCGCGCTCTTTGTTTCTTCCCGAATCTCTTGCCTAATGCCGAAAAAGAATTTATCATTTACTGTTTCATGAAAAACGCATCTAACTATGTGAAAGCGATGTTTACGCAACCGGCATACGACCAACACATCAATAAACTTTCCGATGAATTTGTTGTACGGATATACTCAAGCGTTTTGTCCAACACAATTGACACTCTGGATTCTTTCGAACAAATACGGCAGATTGACAGTAAAATGCAGGCGAACAATTCGTTGAAAGTAAATTGTTATCGCGCCGAAATAGCTATGATGCAAGGAGATTTCGAATTCGCACGGAAATATACCGCTCCTTATAACGAAGAACCGCACAAGTATTTTGTCGAAGCAATTTTCGCTTTTATTGATAACGATATTGACAAAGCCCTGTCGTTATTCGAGATGGGAATGAAAAAACAGCGACGTACAGTCAGAAATAAATATCTCCCTGTTTTACCCGAATTTACGCTCTTTTACTTATCGGCGTATCTGGCGAAAGGACAGGATTTTTACGGGCTGCCGTTCTTGAGAATAGCGAAAGAAAGAGGAAATTCGCCTACAACTGCTTACTTTTACTTTCAAAAAGCATGTGAATATTGCATCGAAAATATGGCGACATCAAAACAGATAATTGCATATCTCAAACAAGCTTCCGACAATCCGCCGGAAAAAATATTATGGAGAATAATCGCTATCGGACTGACCGGACAATCGCTCGACACAGACGTTTCCATATCTAAATACCTGACTAAAGCCTGCGAAAACAACTATTATGTTCTTGCATACGAAGCAGCTTTTCTAATGTCAAAATGGTTTCCCAACAACGCTGATTATAAACAACTGTTCGATGATATTGCCGCAAAATTGAACTACAAACCGGCGCTTTCGCACTTCAGGCATCCCGAAGAATGGGAAAAACAGCTCAATTCGTATTTTTCGCTCGAACCGGTTCAATTGGTTCTGCGGAGAGATTCGGAAAACACTAAAACACGAGTGGCGTACCGTTTTTTCCCGATTCGCAACAGCGCAACCCCTATACTGCAGACATGCAATTCCACCGGCGTATGGTCGGCAGGCAGAAATATTTCCATAAGAAATTTCGGCGACAAAAAAATCGATTGCATGACCGAACACGACAAACGTATCGCTTCGAAAGTGAATTATTATATGCAAGTGCTTCCTCTACCGGCTATTGCCGAAATGGTAGGGCATCCATACGTGTTTCTGGAAGACACGAATATACTTGTCGAATTTCTTGTTGCACAACCTGTAATCAACGTTGTGAAATTGCCCGACCAAACATACAAAATGGAATGCGATATAAAAGTTCCTCGCGAAGGCTTCATTCTAAAAAAAGAAACCAATACTCGTTTCAAAATATATAATCTCACTAAATTTCAATGCGATATTATCAATGCCATATCGAACAGTAAACCCGTACCCGAACAGGGACACGAGAAACTGAGGCAACTGCTGATACATTTCAGCGTGTATGTGCAGGTGCACTCCGACATGATTGTCGGCGAAAACGATATTCAAATACGACAGATTGCTCCCGATTCGCGTATCCGTGTACAATTGTTGCCCATTGGCGATGGTATTAAAGCAGAGCTGTTTGTCAAGCCTTTCGGTACGCATCCGCCATACTGCAAACCGGGACGGGGCGGGCAATCGCTCATCGCTACCGAAAACGGGGAACATGTGCGCGTGATTCGTAATCTCGACGAAGAAAGCGTTTACAACGAACGTATACTTAACGATATACAAGCTATTGAAAATATTAAGACTTCCTACGATGGATTGATGACTTTCGTCAATCCGCTCAATGCTCTCGAACTGCTTGATGTCCTGGAACAACATCAAGATATCTCGGTCGTGGAATGGCCCGAAGGCGAACGTTTGAAAATACGCAAAAAAATCACGTTCAGCGACATTCATCTTAGCCTGAAAAGCAAGACTAACTGGTTCGAATTAGACGGCGAACTGAAGGTCGACGAAAACACAATCATAACGATTAGCAAATTACTCGAAATCGTACGTGACGCTCACGGGCGTTTTGTGGAGTTGAACAACGGCGAATTTCTCGCGCTCAGCGAGCAGCTCCGGCAACGGTTGTCCGAACTTGCCTCATGTACCACCGAATCGAAAGATGGACTTCTTATCAACCGTTTTGCTTCTGCTTCGATGATTGATTCGTTCGACAATTTCGAAAATATCAGTGTAGATAAAGCATGGCACGATTTCCGGAAACGGCTGCAAACGGCTCAGTTCTCGAACGCTACTGTGTCTCCGCTGTTGCATGCAGAGTTACGTCCCTATCAGATTAGCGCTTATCAGTGGATGATTCGCCTGTCGGAATGGGGCGCGGGCGCCTGTCTTGCCGACGATATGGGCTTGGGTAAGACGGTGCAGGCTATTGCTGTTTTGCTTCATCGTGCGCACATCGGCGCGGCTTTGGTCGTCTCGCCCGTATCGGTCATGCCGAACTGGGTTAGTGAAGTAAACCGTTTCGCGCCGACGCTTAATGTCAAGACACTGCGCTCGGTCGACCGTGAGGCGACGCTTGCTTCGCTCGAACCCGGCGACTTGCTGGTAACTTCGTACGGACTGCTGCTGTCCGAAGAAGAAGCTATCACTGCTAAACAATGGGCGACAGTGATATTGGACGAAGCGCACGCTATCAAAAACTATACCACCAAGACCTCGAAGGCTGCAATGTCGCTGCAAGCGGATTTTCGTATGATTCTCACCGGTACGCCGATACAGAACCATCTGGGCGAAATGTGGAACCTGTTCCAGTTTATCAACCCGGGACTGCTCGGCAGCCTCTCGTATTTTACCGATACTTTTATTCGTCCCGAAGACGAAAAAGCGCGCAAAAGTCTCAAAAAACTGATTACTCCTTTTATCCTGCGACGGACAAAAACCGCTGTTCTCGAAGAACTTCCTCCCAAAACGGAAATTGTACGGAAAATCACGCTTAGCGACGAAGAAATGGCGTTCTACGAAATGTTACGCCGTAAAGCAATCGAAATGTTAGAAAAAGACGACAGTCAACAGGGCGCTAAACACATGAAAGTCCTTGCCGAAATCACACGCTTACGCCAAGCCTGTTGTAATCCTTCGCTGGTTTATCCCGAAATCAATATCGATTCGACGAAATTGTCTACCTTTCTCGAAATTGCATCCGAATTGAAAGATAACGGTCACCGCGCTTTGGTTTTCAGTCAGTTTGTTACGCATCTGAGCATAGTGCGCAAAGCCCTGGACAAAGCCGGCTATACGTACTGCTATCTGGACGGTTCGACTCCGGTGAGTAAACGCGCATCGGCAGTACGCAATTTTCAGAACGGACAGGGCGATTTCTTCCTGATTAGTCTCAAAGCCGGCGGTTTAGGTCTCAATCTGACAGCTGCCGATTATGTGATTCACCTCGACCCATGGTGGAATCCGGCGGTCGAAGACCAAGCCTCCGACCGTGCACACCGTTTCGGACAAAACCGCCCGGTGACAGTCTATCGTTTAGTCGCCGAAAATACTATCGAAGAAAAAATAATCAGACTGCACAATACCAAACGCGACCTCGCCGATTCACTACTCGAAGGTAGCGACCAGTCGGCAAAAATGTCGCTCGACGAACTGATGTCGCTTATCAATAATTAATTATATATAATCATTAAATAACGATGCGACAATTTGACATGCACCCTTAATTAATCAAATATCGGAGCCATAACCGGTGATTTCAACCGAACCGTCGGAAGAAGTAAAAACGAATAGATATTCACTTGGATAATCAGGCTTTTTGCTTAGAGTAAAAAAGATATTGGTAGATGAGACCAGACAGTAGCTTCCGGCATTAAATTCGGTTAGCGGCATATTATATTGCTTAACGGGAGTAGAGACGCGAGGAGACGCAAAATATTGCGTCTCTACAAATCGACGCCCTTGACGACCACAGCGTTGTCCGATGTAGAGACGCAAAATATTGCGTCTCCTCGACGATGTTTTCGACGATGTTTTCGACGA
>JAIRLF010000302.1 GCA_031259655.1 Prevotellaceae bacterium | reverse complement strand
TCTCTGTTCAGCTCCGTCGAACAAACTGTCAAAGAAAAACAGATTAGTCTGGAAAACGGAAAAGGACGTTATGTTTCGCTAAACTCCCGTGATGGTTTTTGGGGAACAGGCGCTATTGAGCAAATCTCGAACATGTTGCAAAAAGAGTTGCCGGGGTTGAGAGGATTTTCGGCAAGCAATATAAAAAATATGCGTATTTTTTATAATGAGTGGTCGTTTGTTATAAATCGTCAGTTATCAACTGACGATCTGCAAAATGGCGAATACAATAATAATATTACAAATCGCTCATTGATGATGAGCGATTTTGAAAAAAAAGATTATCAATCTCCTCTGCAAAATCGTCAGTTGATAACTGACGATTTGCAAGTGAATGAAAATTTGTTACTTCTGCAAATTCGTCAGCCGACAGCTAACGAATTTGAATGGGAAGATTTTTTTCAATTAGGCTTTACTCATCACATGGAAATTATTTTCAAAACCAAATCATTAGACATGCGTATTTTCTATGTTCGCGAATGTGCCAAAAACTTTTGGAGTGTTATTACCCTTAAAAACTATCTTCGCGCCGACCTCTACAACAAACGCGGCACAATGCCCAACAATTTTACCCAAGCCATACCCGACAAAATACAGGCATTGAAAGCTGTGATTGCGTTCAAAGATGAATATCTGCTTGATTACATAAACGTCGAACAACTCGGCGAGCGTGAAAAAGATTTGGACGAGCGCGTGTTGGAGCAGGGCATTGTTGCCAACATCAAAAAGTTTATCATGACATTCGGACATGATTTTTCTTTCGTTGGCAATCAGTATCGCGTAGAAGTAGCAGGCGAAGAACTGTTTATCGACCTGCTGTTTTTCAATCGCGAACTCAACGCTTTGGTTGCCGTCGAGTTGAAAAGCGGCAAGTTTCGCTCATCCTATTTGGGACAGTTAAATACTTATCTTGCCGCCTTGGATCAATATGTGCGCAAGCCGCACGAAAACCCTTCTATCGGGATTATCCTCTGTAAGGAAATGAATCATACTTTCGTGCAGTTTGCCGTGCGCGATTATACCAAACCCATGGGCGTAGCCACTTATCGCACCGCCGAAGAAATGCCCGAAAACTGGCGTAAAGTACTGCCCGATATTGACGAACTTAAAAAATTGCTGTGAGATGAAAAGTGATTGGAAGACAGTAAACTTGGAAGACGTACTTAAACTTAACACATATCTCCTGTCTACCCGACATTTAAGCTTGTAACAAACGATAAACAGATTACGGTTATTTTTCCGAAAATGTCGGAAAAGAAAAAATACTTACCTTTGCGCCGTGAATAAATGACACATATACGACGTTCGGAATATGAACAATTAATATCGCAACAACAGAATTAGTTCGTCAGTTGCGAGCAGAGATAGAATAGTAGTTATAATTAAAATAAAAAATGAAAATTGTATGATAAAAAGATTGCAAAACAATATACGCACGTCGAAAACAGTACGTTGGATGGTACTTTTATGTCTTGCCATTCCGATGTTCGGCTCGTATTTTTTCGATGATATATTTTCGATGGTAAGCCAAATATTCAATAATCCCGAAATGCTGGAATTGAGTTGGGATTCCGAAGATTACGGTTTCTATGGCGGCGCATATTCTTCGCTTTGCGTATTCGGCGGCTTGATTATCTGCGGAATGTTACTCGACAAATGGGGCGTGCGTTTTACGGGAACTTTGTTTGTAAGCTTAATGGTAGTTGGCTCGATAATTGTGTCTTACGCTTTGTCGCCTGCATTTCCGGAAAGTTTTGTCGCCGATTTTGTCGGCAAAACTCTGGGATTCGAAAAACCCTCCTTAGCAACAGCTTATGCGGGCTGCGCACTGTTTGGTCTCGGCAGCGAAATTGCCGGCGTCGCAGTAACAAAATCTATCGCTAAATGGTTTAAAGGTAGAGAACTGGCTCTGGCGATGGGACTGCAACTGTCTTTAGCCCGTCTGGGAACTGCTGTCGCCTTGCTTTTAGCGCCAATGGTTATCGTCGCAAAACAAGATGGCTTCGTTCCTCTGACGGAATCGAACAACATGTCGGAAATCGGACTGTTTTTGATGATTATCGGTTTTTTTACCTGGTTCGTATTTATTTCGTTCGACAAAAAATCGGATAAACAAAGCGCTTCCGAACTCGCCGGCGATAACGAAGAGGATAAATTCCGGTTTTCGGATATAGGAAAAATATTGACAAACAAACATTTTATACTGATATCGCTGTTGTGCGTATTCTTCTATTGTTGTGTCAACTCGTTCAAACGGTTTGCGGCGGCAATACTCGAACCGCGTTTCGGGGAAGTTGCTATCTCGCTGTTTGGCGTTGAGTTCCAAACCTCGTCGATAATGATGATTTTGCTTCCGGTGTTTACTGTCGTTTTCACTCCGCTGTTCGGTTCGACGATTGACAGCAAAGGCAAAGCGACAAAATGGCTGATGATTGGTTCTGTCGTGGTTTTTTGCGCTCATCTTGTCATCGCTTTTGCTCCGCAAGTACAAGTGTTCGGATTTATCGCACTCTCGCTGCTCGGGATAGGATATTCGCTCGTCCCTGCCGCAATGTGGCCCTCCGTAACGAAAATAATCCCCGAAAGTAAACTTGGTACGGCTTATTCGCT
Organism: Prevotellaceae bacterium; assembly: GCA_031259655.1. Classification (GTDB taxonomy): domain Bacteria; phylum Bacteroidota; class Bacteroidia; order Bacteroidales; family UBA932; genus JAIRLF01. The sequence continues at coordinate 3,577 of JAIRLF010000302.1, read as the reverse complement.
TATCTTCTGGATTCAAAATATCGGACTGATGCTGGTACCGGTAGTGATAGGGAAAATATTCCTGTCGGTCGCCGAATCGTTATCGGCAGTGATGTATGCGGAAATAGTTTTCATCGTCCTGGGCGGTATCGCTATCGCGATTTCTTTCGTGCTGAAAAAATCATCGCAAAATCATCCCGAACTGAAATTGGACGAACCGAATAAAGTTAAAAACTGAACACGGCGAGGCATCAATATAATTCAAAAACATTACTGTTAAAGAATTATAACATTAAGTCGGAAAACATTGTCGCCTTATGCGATATCGACTGGCAATATGCTAAACTGAGCCGGTTAGAGGTTTCGACAATGTGTCGAAGGTCTAAACTGAGCCAGTTGAAGGTTTCGACAATGTGTCGAAGGTCTAAACTGAGCCGGTTGAAGGTTTCGACAATGTGTCGAAAGTCTTTTCGCATTTGTATCTTTGCATATTGACAAAGGTTTCTTTTGAAGTTTTTCTCAAACCTTTTACAATAAATCTATGAGAATCCACTCGATACATCACATTTTGTTTTTAAGTCTGCTGTACAAAAACTAATACGATAAACGACGCAAAGTTAAAACACTTTTAATTTATATCATTGCGAACATGAGGGTGAAGTAATCCCCCCACCCTTTCGCATTGCGAGGACGCAGTCCGAAGCTCGTCATTGCGAAGCACGAAGCAACCAGAAGTCGTAGTCAAATGCACCCTTATGGCTTGGGTAAAATTGTTATCTTCAATTTTATTTATACCTTTGCCGGCAAAATAACGTAATCTATTGTATCATTTACTTAATAGAATTTAAAATATGTCAGACAAAAAATTTACTGTATCTCGGCGGTCGTTTCTCAGGTCGGGAATGATATTGACGGTTGGATTGCCGATGTTGCGTCCCCGTTCATTGTTTGCAAACAGCGGGGCAGATGTCGAATCCGACCCGCTTTTCACTGCTTTCCGGAATCCTCCGGTAACGGCAAAACCCTTTGTTCGCTGGTGGTGGAACGGCGATAAAGTAACAGCAAAGGAAATTCTCCGCGAATTAGACGTCATGAAAGATGCCGGCATCGGCGGAGTGGAAATCAATCCGATTGCTTTTCCCGGCGGCGACGATTTGGCGATTCCTTCGCTCGAATGGCTTAGTCCCGAATGGATTGAGATGGTGAAAGTAGCGTTGCAGGGCGCCGAAGAACGCGGAATTGTCTGCGACATCATTGTCGGGTCGGGATGGCCCTTTGGAGCGGAGTTTTTGCAGGGCGACGAACAGTCGCAACTGCTGACGCTGACGTGTCGCAGGGTGAAAGGTCCGGCGACTGTCACGGTCGAAGTGGCAGAACTGTTGAAAGAAGCGGCTCCGGAAGGCATGTCGATGTATCGTGGCGCCACAAGCGCGATTCATTCTATATGTCTGGCTCCCGTGCAGATGGATTCGTTTACTCCGCCGGCGTGGTTGCCGTTCGACAGCAGTAAGAATACGGTTAGCGTCGATGTGCCTGCGGGCGAACACGTATTGTACGCCATGGTGAAAGTTACCGGTTTTCAGGCGGTCATCCACGGCGCTCCCGGAGCGGCGGGTCCGGTGCTGAATCATTATAACAACCAGTCGGTCATGAAATTTCTCAACCGGATGTCGGACCATCTTTTTCCCGCTATCAAAGGATTGAAACCCTTCCGTGCGATGTTCTGCGACAGCATGGAACTCGAAGGCGCTAACTGGTGTTCCGATTTTATCGACGAATTTAAACGCCGCAGAACTTACGACGTTACTCCATATTTACCGTTTATACTCTACAAAGTCGGACACATGGGACGCCCGATACAAAGCGCCGACACTACTCAACTCTCCGGAACGGCGCAGGAAGAAGTGGCGCGTGTACGTTACGACTTCTTCGTCACCTGCATGGAAATCATGCGCGACCGTTTCCTGATTCCATATACTCAATGGTGTAACGCACACGGCTATCAGTCGAGAGTGCAGACTTACGGGCGCGAATTTCATCCGCTCGAAGCCTCGATGAACATCGATATTCCGGAATGTGAAACCTGGATGTGGAGCAGCGACGGTAGCGGTAATCGCGATTTTGCAAAGAACCCGACTTATACCAATGTCAACAAATTCGTTGCTTCGGCGGCGCATTATGCCGGTAAAAAAATTGTCAGTTGCGAGGAATCGACCAACACGTCGGTGGTTTTCAATATGACTTTGGAACGGCTGAAAATGTCGGGCGACATGAGCAATCTGTCCGGTGTAAACCATTCGATACTTCACGGATTCAACTACACTCCGCTCGAAGCGCCGTTTCCGGGATGGATTCGCTACGGAATGTATCTCAACGAACGAAATCTTTGGTGGCAATATTTCAAACTCTGGGCTGCATACAAGACGCGGATTTCGCTGGTGTTGCAGGAGACCGAAGCATTTGCCGACATCGCCGTAATGCATCCGCTCGCCGATATGTGGACGAAGTTCGGAACGCAGCGCGACCCGTTCCCCGAACTGCATTATCCGCAATATCAGTATAAAGTATGGGACGGAATCCATGCAAACGGCAACAGTTGCGATTACACCAGCGAGGCTGTCGTTCAGCAAAGCGTTGTCGAAAACGGCTTCCTGAAATACAACAGCCGAAAATATCATACTCTGATTCTGATTGAAGTAGAAACGATGGAGCCTGCCACTGCCGCTGCTCTGGCTAACTTCGTCAAGAAAGGCGGAAAAGTTATTTTTGTCGGAAAAGAACCTTTCAAATCATCGGGATTGAAAAACTATCGGAAGAACGACAAGAAGGTAGCTCAGACAATCGCCGCCATGAAAAGCGCCAACCCGACGCGAGTGTTTACGGTGAACGCTCCCGAAGGCGACGACATCGTGGGCTGGTTCAAGGGCGTGCAGCAGCAATGCGATATCAAACCCTACATGCGCATCGACCGTCCGAACGCTTACGTCAGTCAGATACGGCAGACGAGCAAGGGCAAGGATATTTTCTTTGTCAGCAACCGCAGTTCCGACGAGCGTTTTGTTCTCAAAGCCGAATTTCCGGACGTCAAAGGTTTTCCATGGCTGTGGAATGCCGAAACAGGCGAACGTTACCACTATCCGGGAAGTTCGTCGGACAATACGCTGACAGTCGACCTTCCTCCGGCAGCATCGCAACTCATTGTGTTCGACACAGCAGGCGAAGGCGCAGGCGCTCCCGCTCAACCCGCCGAAACCGCCGGTATCGAAATCACAGACTGGAATTTGCGTATGGAACATATCAACGGCACAACGCAGACCCTGCAACTGCAAACGCCGACCGACATCGCCGCCGATGAAAAAACCCGTTCTTTTGCCGGACATCTTTACTACGAAAAAACGGTGAACGACAATACGTCCTCATTCAACTGGCTCGATCTGGGAAAGGTCTACGGCGTCTCGGAAGTGACGATAAACGGCGAATCGCTCGGCTGTCGATGGTATGGCAGACATCTGTACCGAATACCGGAACACTTGGCGAAAGCCGCATCGAAAGATATTCAAATTAAGGTGACTACGACGCTGGGTAATTATTTCAAGTC
>JAIRLF010000290.1 GCA_031259655.1 Prevotellaceae bacterium | reverse complement strand
TTTTTTGTTTAGTGTAACCGCTTCTATTTCACAAAAATTGAAATTTTTTGCAACAAATATTTGTTGATTCAATGATTTTGTGATACTTTTGCCCGAAAATAAAAAGAGTGCCGGATATTAAATGGTTAAAGATAACAGTTATACCGACAAGGAGTTGATAGCGATGTTCCGTAATCCGGCACAGAAAAGTTATGCATTCAACTTGATTACGCGAAAATATCAGGAAAGAGTGTATTGGCAGATAAGGAAAATAGTTATATCGCACGACGATACCGACGATTTGGTTCAGAACACTTTTTTGAAAGCATGGGAAGGTCTCGAATCGTTCAGAGAAGAGTCGCAACTGTTTACCTGGTTATATCGCATAGCGACCAACGAGGCTTTGACCTTTTTGAGGAAAAAAAGAACGAAATTCTTTATTCCCCTGGTCGATGTCGAAAACCAGTTGAGCAATACGATAGAAAGCGATGCATATTTTGAAGGCGACGAAATGCAGATGAAATTACAGAAAGCGCTGCTTCGATTGCCCGAAAAGCAACGATTGGTTTTTAATATGAAATATTTTGAAGAAATGAAATACGAAGAGATATCTGCAGTATTGGGTACATCGGTCGGAGCCTTGAAAGCTTCGTACCACCATGCGGTCGAGAAAATCGAAAAATTTTTACAGGAAAATTAAACCTTTAACAAAAATAAAAGTCTAAACACTACAAAATTGTAAAACGATGTTGAATAATGAATTGTTGAATAATGAATTAAAAAAGAATCCTTTCGCTGTCCCCGACAAGTATTTCGATACATTGCCGTCGAAAGTTCAGGACAGGTGCGCCACAGTGTCGAAAAAAAGCCCGGTATACGGCTTTATACCCAAATTGGCATGGAGCGGAGGAATCATGGTATTAATACTTGCATTGTTTTTGTCGTATTTAAATTTTAACAAATCTGTAAAAAAACAGGATACCGGGACATTGGTAGTCGAAACGGACGAAAGAACGATAGACCCGACAAGCGCCGATTCGCAGAAAAAATATCTGAAATCATATCGCGACGGTATGGTCGATTATTTGGCTGTGCGAAATGTCAATTTAAACGATTATTTGGCATCAAGGTATTAATGAATTATTTAATTGTTTTTTTATGAGAAAAATAATAGGGTTAATAACTATTTTCAGTATTGCCGTAGGGAATGTTCATTCGCAAATAAAAACAGAGCGCATTGACATTGATACAATCATCGACGGCGGGTATTTCCATTTTCAAATGAAAGAGACGACCCGATTCGGAACGTCTGCTAATGTTAATAACAGGAATAATTACAACGACATAAGCATCTTCAGTAGCGCCGAAGACGAACGTAAACGGAAAGAAGAAGAGCGGCGCGCAGTCGAAGAATATATCGATTCGATGAGAGTGATTTTATTTACCAACGTAATAGAACTCACCAAAACGGAAGCGGCAGTTTTCTGGCCTGCATACGAAAATTATCAAAGTAAGCTCGACAAAATTCTGAAAAAGCGAAGCGAAGCGAACTCGAAATTGTGCGACCCGTTCAAGAAATACAAGATCAAAGAATATATCGCATGTGTGGATATAGAAGTCAATTCCTACAAAGAAGAAGCCTTGTTGAGAGAACAGTATGCCGAAAAGTTCAAAACCATATTAGGCGAAAAATTCTATCTGCTATACAGAGCTGAATATTTGTTTATTAGATGGGTTTACAGTACATTTTAGAGACGATTATTTTATTACATTAAACTTTTTACGACTAATTGAATCTATTGAAAGGATGTAAAATAAAAATTGTATGATTATGAGAAATAGTAACATTTTAAAGACAATTACCTTATTAGTAGTTGCAGGATTGGTTGGCGGTATAGTGTCCGCCTTAATATTAAGCAAAACTCAAAAACAGGCGCCGATAATCAACATGGTATCTCCGCAACAAAGTCCGGTTACGACAACCGTTGCATTTTCTGCCTCAGGAGAGCCTGTGAATTTTTCGGATGCAGCAGAACACGCTGTGCCTGCGGTTGTCCATGTCAAAGTGACAGGCGAAACACAACGGAGATATTATCGTGATAACGACTTTCGGAGTAACGACTTGTTCGATTTCTTCTTTGGCGTACCCGAAGAACCGAAAGTTCAGGAATATACGCCCAAAGGCGCCGGTTCGGGTGTAGTCATCTCCGAAGATGGTTATATAGTAACAAATAACCACGTTATCGACAAAGCAAGCGAAATCACAGTAGTTTTCGACGACCAGACAAGCGTTGCCGCAACAGTTGTCGGAAGAGACCCCAATACCGATATCGCTCTGCTGAAAGTCGATACCGACAAGAAATTACGCGCATTGGCATTTGCCGATTCCGACGATTTGCGGATTGGCGAGTGGGTGTTGGCAATCGGCAACCCGTTTATTTTCACCTCGACCGTCACAGCCGGAATCGTGAGCGCTAAAGCCCGAAATCTCGGTATTATACCGACAGAGTTTAAAATAGAATCATTTATACAGACGGACGCAGTCGTTAACCCCGGCAACAGTGGAGGCGCTCTGATTAATTTACGGGGTGAACTCGTAGGTATTAATACGGCTATCTCTTCTCACACAGGAGTATACGAAGGCTATTCGTTTGCAGTGCCATCGAACATTGCAAAAAAAGTAGTCAAAGACCTTATCGAATTTGGAGTTGTTCAACGGGCGATTTTGGGAATCCGGTATACGGACTTATCTATATTTGAAAATGATGAGCAAATCGAAAAATTTGCAGAACAGGAAAAACTCGACGCCGGAAAAATAAAAGCAATCAAGAAAACGAAAGAAAAAGGAGTATGCGTTTTTGAAGTTCTGGAAAATAGCGCCGCTCAAAGCGCAGGATTAGAAAAATACGATTTTATTACAAAAATCGGTAATAAAAATGTAACATCTACATCCATTGTGGTAGAGGAAGTTGGACGGTTAAGACCGGGCGACAAGATAGAAATTTCGTTAATTCGTGACGGAAAAATGAAACATTTTACCGTTGTTTTACGTAATAAGGCGGGTAATACAGATGTAGTGTCGGACAATAAGGTTGAAATCTTAGGCGCCCGATTCGAAAATGTTGATAAGGAACTTGCTGATAAATTGCGAATTAAAGGTGGGGTTCAGATTGTGGAACTCAATGACGGCAAGTTAATGAATCGAGTGAGGAAGGGATTCATAATTACGAAAGTTAATCAGAAATCCGTGAGCACAGTAGAGGAGTTGACGGCAATTATCAACGAATTGAAACGAGGAGAAGGAGTATTTATCGAGGGAATCTACCCTAACGGCAGACGCGATTATGTAGCGTTTGAATTGTAAAAACGGGCTAAAACCCTGTTTGCGACATATCATCTGAAAGCCGAAGTTCAATAAAAAATTGAACTCGGCTTTCGTAGTAAAGAGTTCATTGAACGAATAAAGAAGAGTAATTAAGATTAGAATTAGAATAAGATAATGAGACAACTTAAAATTACAAAATCGATTACAAACAGGGAAAGCGCTTCCCTTGATAAGTATTTGCAGGAAATCGGTCGCGAAGAACTGATTTCGGTCGAAGAAGAAGTAGAATTAGCACAGCGAATAAAAAAAGGCGACCAGGATGCTTTGGAAAAACTTACACGCGCCAATCTGCGTTTTGTTGTCTCTGTAGCAAAACAATACCAAAATCAGGGTTTGAGTTTGCCTGACCTGATTAACGAAGGTAATCTCGGACTGATTAAGGCTGCAGAGAAATTTGACGAGACACGCGGTTTTAAGTTCATTTCGTATGCAGTGTGGTGGATTCGGCAGTCCATTTTGCAAGCCTTGGCAGAGCAGTCGCGAATCGTGCGTTTACCTCTCAATCAGGTAGGTTCGCTTAACAAAATCAACAAAGCGCTCGCCAAATTTGAACAGGAAAACGAACGGACGCCTTCGTCGGAAGAACTTTCTGTTATCCTTGACATTCCACAGGAGAAAGTCTCGGACACGATAAGAGTGTCGGGACGGCACGTCTCTGTGGACGCGCCTTTTGTCGACGGCGAAGACAACAGTCTGTTGGATGTGCTTGTGAATAACGATTCTCCAAACGCCGACAGAGGTTTGCTGAACGAATCGCTTTCGAAAGAAATCGACCGGGCTTTGGCTACTCTTACCGAACGCGAACGCGATATAGTGAAATACTTCTTCGGAATAGGAACACAGGAAATGACTCTCGAAGAAATCGGCGAACAATTCGGGTTGACAAGGGAAAGAGTTCGACAAATCAAAGAAAAAGCGATAAGACGACTCAGACACAGTTCGAGAAGTAAGTTGTTAAAATCATATTTGGGGTAAGCAGGGCAGTGATTTTCAATGAGACTGTATCAAAAGTCGGGCGATTTCGGTCTTTTGATACAGCCCCATGATTTTCTTTTAACGTAAAATTCGATGATTGTAAAGAAAGCGGAATTTATCAAAAGCAGTCCCGACTATACTCTTTGTCCACAGAGCGTTTTGCCGGAATATGCGTTTATCGGACGCTCAAATGTCGGAAAATCGTCGCTAATCAACATGCTCACGAACAGACACAGACTCGCCCAAGTCTCTTCTACTCCCGGTAAAACGGTGATGATAAACCATTTTATGATAAACGACGAATGGTATTTAGTCGACTTGCCCGGTTACGGATATGCAAAAGCGCATAAAACCAAACGCGAAAATCTGAAATATATGATTGAGAGCTATATCCTGAAACGGAAACAGTTAACTCTGCTGTTTGTGCTTATCGACGGACGACATGAACCACAAAATATTGACGTCGATTTTATCAACAATCTGGGTGAAAATCAAATTCCTTTTGCTTTAATTTTTACTAAAACCGATAAACTGTCCAAAAGCGCTCTGAATCACAATGTAGAGAGTTTCAAAAACAAACTTTCGGAGATGTGGGAAGAATTTCCCCCGATTTTTTTGGAATCGGCTGAAACAGGATTGGGAAAAGAAGAAATCTTGAACTATATCGAAAAAATCAACGGTTAAATATTTAACCGAAAGAAATCATAATTATCTGCATTTCTGTAAATTCTGTTTCCTAAGGTGACGTTTTTTTAATAATTCTGTTCAATTCTAAAATTCGGATAAAAAAAATTACTAACTTTGCCCCAAAAAAACAGCAATATGGAATCAATAGAAGAAGATAAGAAATCAGACGCGTCGGAGAAGCGAGAACGACAGTTAGTATCATTTGACTGGGCGATAAAACGCTTATTACGCAACAAAACGAATTTTGAAGTAGTGGAAGGTTTTTTGAGCGAGCTGTTGAATAGCGAAATCACGATAACCAATGTGTTGGAAAGCGAAAGCAATAAAGAGCATTCCCACGACAAATACAATCGGGTAGATATAGTAGTAGAAGATACCGAAGGCGAAGTTATCCTCATAGAGTTGCAGTTTATCCCCGAAGTAGATTATTTTCAACGCATGCTTTACGGCGTGAGTAAAGCCATATCCGAACGTATGATTCAGGGCGACCGGTATATGGAAGTCAAGAAAATATATTCCATCAATGTCGTTTATTTTGACCTTGGACGAGGTAATGGATATGCGTATCACGGCAAAACCGACTTCAGAAATATTTATGATAACGATGAGATACTTGAACTGTCGGACAAACAGCGAAATATATTCGGACCTGTGGAAGCGGGCGATTTATATCCCGAATATTATGTTTTGAAAATAAATAAATTCAACGACATCGCAAAAAATACGCTTGACGAATGGATTTATTTTTTGAAAAACGACCGGATAAAAGAAGATTTCAAAGCAAAAGGTTTGCTAAAAGCGCGTGAAATATTGGACTATACCCGTCTCTCGCCGGTAGAAAAATCTGTTTATGACCACGACCAGGAAGACAAAAGTCGCTATCTCTGCGAAATCGCCACAGCAAAATACGAAGGCGAATTTGAAATAGAAAAAAAATATTCAAAAAAAATCGAAGAACAAAATAAAGCGCTCGAAGAACAACGCAAAGCGCTCGAAGAAAAGGATAAAGCGCTCGAGGAAAAAGATAAATCGCTCGAAGAACAACGCAAAGCACTCGAAAAAAAGGATAAAGAAAATGCAAAATTGAGAGAACAACTTGCAGAAATGACGCGTATTTCTCCCGATAAACAGATTGAATAGGGGGGATTATGCCGTACCGGTGAGTGAATTATTAATTATTAAAAAATAAAAAAGATATGATAAAACTTTCATTACGTACATTTGTACATTACCGGTTGTATTCGCTCATCAACCTTTTGGGGCTTGCGTTAAGCCTGACATGCGTGATTATCATTGCGCGTTACATTTACAGCGAGTTGACTGTTGACAGGTTCAATACGAAACTCGACAGGATTTATATAACAACCGTCGAGAGATTTGGCAATCAGGGTAATTGTTTTTTACACGGCATCTATAATCCTAACAATGAGCAAAATTTTGTCGATATCTCCAAACATCCGGGCGTCGAAAAACATGCTTCGTTTATTTACCATCACGGCGACGAAGTCGCTTTCGACAACCGGACATACAAACCGAATCTGCTGGTTATTGACAGCGTGTTCCTGCAAACGCTCGATTATCGCGTGATTGCGGGAGCAAACAATATCTGTCGTCCGGAAGACGCTTTTCTGACGGAAGCGTTTGCGGCAAAAGTCTTCGGCAAAGAAGACCCAATCGGCAAAACATTCTCTTACTCTTCTGTCAACAAAACGGTTACTGTCGTCGGAATAATCCGTCAGCCCTCGCACAAAAGCATGCTTTCGTTCGATATGCTCGTAAGTTCGGAGCTTGTTGAGGAGTGGGGTCATTCCCCGCAAAGCCTGATTCTGCTCTATCCGAAAGTCGATTACCATGATGTCAATAGCCGGTACAACGAATTTACACAGTCGGGATATTGGTGGCGCGATAGCGTCCGCTATCAGCTTTTCCCTTATAAGGATGTATATTTCAATAAGCATACTTTCGGTTTTCTGCACGGCAACATCGTTTATATATCTATCCTTTCGGGTATCGGGATTTTGTTGTTGCTGATTGGTCTGGTAAACTATATCAACATTCATTCCGTAGTGATGCTCCGGCGCAACAGGGAATTTGGGATGAAGAAAGTGTTTGGAGCGGGAAGCGGCAGAATATTCGTTCAACTGTTTGTCGAAAATTTGCTGCTGACGGTCGTTGCCTCCGTCCTTGCCTTTTGGCTTGTGACAATCCTGAGTCCTTTTGTTGAAAACACTTTCGATATCCGGCAATATCCCAATCTCCGTTTCGACATTTGTCTTGCGATTACATTGATTGTTCTGCTTCCGGCAGTTGTGAGCCTTGCACCGTGTTTACGCTACCGGTATTTTTCGCCATTACGGTCGTTACGCTCGATAAACGCAGGTAACAAATCGCTGTTTTCGCGGAAATTCTTTCTCGGTTTCCAATACTTCATAACGATGGGATTGATTGTCGTCTCGCTGTTCTTTGTGCGGCAGTTGAATTTTATGCTCGACAAAGACCTTGGATTCCGTACGCAAAACATTATCCAGGTTCCTTTTGTGGAATTTCAATCCACAAGAGCGTTCAATATGTCGCCGGAGGAATATCGTGAATATAAGGCAAAGATAAAAACAATTAACATTATGTTAAAACAAAAAATGACAGAGTTTCCTCTGACGGAACATTGGAGTTTCGGCTATTTTCCCATCCGCAAAGCGCCGGCTTCATTTAAAATCACAGTTGCCGATAAGGAAACGGAATGTCATTTGTTCGCTTCTGATGAAGCATGGTTTAAAGTGTTCGACATCCAACTGCTCGAGGGTCGATTGTGGAACGACGAGCTTGAGAATAGCAATCCGTATAATTTTATTGTAACCGAGAGTACGCTTAAACAACTCGGTATCGCAGACTATCGCGAAGCGCTGATGCAACCTATTCAACGACTTTGGTATACAGGCAGTCTCGACGACCTGAAAACCAATCCACCTTACCGTATTGTTGGGGTAGTGAAGGATTTTCATGCGACACATTTGTCACAACGTATCGAACCGACAGTCTTTCATTTCAAAAATTTATCGGTAACCGAGCCGGTGATGGTCGCCTTTGCCCCCGAACGCAGGCAAGAAGTTATTGAGTTTATGAAAAACCTCCACGACGAACTTATCGGCGGCGAGTTTACGTATTCGTTTATTGAGGACGAAATCACGGCAATGTATAATGAGGATAAAAAGGTGGCGGTAATATGCACTGTATTTACGGGTATCGCTATTATGATTAGCATGTTGGGGCTGTTCGGGATTTCGCTGTTCGACATCCGTCAGCGCCGTAAGGAAATCGCTATCCGTAAGATTAACGGCGCTCAAATAATTGACATTATCCGCTTGCTGTTGAGGAAATATTTTGTCGTGTTGAGCATCGCCTTTGCAGCTTCGATTCCGATAGCGCTGTTTGCTATCTACAAATATCTGGAAAATTTTGCACACAAAGCCTCGGTTTCGTGGTGGCTGTTTGCGACGGCATTAGCTGTTACGATTGCAATCTCGCTGTGTACGCTGCTCTATCAAACGTATAAGGCAGGGAACGAAAATCCCGCAGAGGTAATTAAAAGCGAAACATGAGCTTTTAGAGTTAAGAGTTAAAAACTAAGAGTTAAGAGTTAAGAGCGCCGAACTTTCAGAGTTAAGAGCATCGAGCCCGTCCGGACAGAGAATCAAAAAAATCAAAGTTCAGACAATTTTTCAATTAAAAAAATCGTACTACCTTTGTCGGATAAAAAATAGATTGATAGATGAAAGTATTACTACTTGGAAGCGGAGGACGCGAACATGCTTTAGCTGTGAAAATAGCGCAAAGCCAATATCTTACCAAATTGTTTATAGCGCCGGGGAATCCGGGTACGGCAGAGTGCGGACAGAATGTTTCGTTGGACATATCCGATTTTGAAGCGATTAACAATTTCGTTGAGGAGAACGATATCGAAATGTTGGTTGTAGGTCCGGAAGACCCTTTAGTGAAAGGCGTTGTCGACTATTTCGCCGACAAACCGGTATCGGTCATTGGTCCTTCGAAAAAGGGCGCGGCGCTTGAGGGAAGCAAAGATTTTGCGAAAGATTTTATGGTCAGGCACGGTATCCCGACGGCGCGATACAGGTCGTTCGACAAAAGCCGGTTATCGCAGGGATACGATTTTCTCGACACATTGACCGCTCCTTTTGTCCTGAAAGCCGACGGGCTTGCTGCCGGAAAGGGCGTGATAATCGTTGACGACTTGTCCGAAGCGAAAACAACTTTGAACGAAATGCTCAACGGCAAATTTGGCGTCGCGAGCGACAAAGTGGTGATAGAAGAGTTTTTACAGGGCATCGAAGTTTCGGTATTTGTACTTACCGACGGCAAATCGTACAAAATACTGCCCGAAGCCAAAGACTATAAGCGAATTGGCGAAGACGACCGTGGACTGAATACCGGAGGTATGGGAGCCGTATCGCCTGTCCCTTTTGCCGATAAAATATTCATGGACAGGGTCGAAAAAAAGATTATCGAACCAACGATAAAAGGCTTGCAAAAGGACGAAATCGACTACAAAGGATTTATTTTCTTCGGGCTAATGAACTGCAACGGAGAACCGTATGTGATAGAATACAATGTACGCATGGGCGACCCTGAAACGGAAGCAGTCCTCCCGCGTCTGGATGCCGACATACTCGACCTGTTCGACGGAGTCGCCAACGGCGCGTTGGACGCGAAACAATGTGCGATTAATCCCGCAACAGCTGTTACAGTGGTAGTTGTTTCGGGAGGCTATCCCGAAGAATACACAAAAGGATTTGAAATCAAAGGCATATCTTCGATTAAAGAAAACAAGGTTTACCATGCGGGAACATCCGTAACCGGAAATAAACTTGTTACCTCCGGCGGACGAGTGTTCGCTGTTACAGCGCTTTCCGGCAGTTTAACTTCCGCTTTGGATTCCGTATATGACTCCGTTAGCAAAATCAGTTTCGACGGGTCTTATTATCGAAAAGATATCGGAAAAGACCTTTTAAAGTATTAATTATGAAAATTGCAGACGTATTGGGCGGTGATTTTCGGCAAATTAGCATACAACTGAAACCCGACCGCGAAGGCGCTGTGTTTTGTACTTTAGTATGCGCCGGAGAGATTCCGGAATACGACCGTAATGTGCTGTATGTACACGGTTTCAGCGATTATTTCTTTCAGACGGAAATGGCGGAGCAATTCCGACAAAACGGTTATAATTTCTACGCATTAGACCTTCGAAAATGCGGACGCTCAATAAGAGCCCGACAAACGCCGTATAATCTTTACGATATAACAGACTATTACGAAGATATAGACGCTGCCATAGAACAAATCAGAGAGGAAACAAAAGGTAAATTAACTCTTTTAGGACATTCGATGGGCGGTTTGGTTTTGTCGATGTATCTGCACGACAGACCGAATAATGCTATTGAAGCGCTGATACTCAACAGTCCGTTTCTGGAATTGAACATAAAGCGGCATCTCAAAACAATCGGACTTCCGATTGTTTCGGTTTTAGGAAAATTCTTTCCAGATATCAGGATAAAAAAGGGATTATCGGTGAATTACGGCTATTCTATTTCAAAAGAAAGATACGGCGAATGGGAATACAACGAAAATTGGAAACCTGTCGCCGTACCCGATGTGAGTATAAGTTGGTTGAGAGCAATCTATAAGGCGCAAAACCGACTGCACAAAGGCTTGAACATCGATTGTCCGGTCTTAGTCATGCGTTCCGACAAATGGGTTAAAGACAAACTGTGGTCGGATAAATTCCGAAACGCCGACGCCGTGCTCAATGTGGAACATATCAGCAAACATATCCCGTCGTTAGGACGAAACGTAACCGAAATAGTAATCGCCGACGGTTTACACGACTTGTTTTTATCCGCTTTCGAGGTGAGAACGGATGCATACAAACGCATGTTCGAATGGCTTGATAAAATCTTTTAGATTGTTGATTTTAGATTTTAGATTTTAGATTGTTGCTTACGCACGCTGAGATTACCAGCTGGCATCGCCCAAATCTACAATCGTAAATCTACAATCGTAAATCTACAATCGTAAATCTTTTTAGATTGTTGCTTACGCGCGCTGAAATTACCAGCCGGCATCGCCCAAATCTACAATCGTAAATCTACAATCTACAATCGTAAATCAATTATTTGTTGTATCTTTGAGGCGTTAATTTTTTATTATAGTTGAAATATGAAAAGAAATATTTATGTAGTTAATGTATTGATTATTGCAATAATATGTGGTTATTGCGTGAATCTTGAGGCTCAAAATAAGTATCCCGAACCTGAGCCGATGAAACCGGGAATGTCGGAATTTTGGACTCCGCAACCGAAAATTGTTACACCCGGAAAAGCCACCGAAAACGCGGTTATTTCTCCGCCTTCGGATGCTATTGTGTTGTTCGACGGAAAAGACCTTTCGGCATGGAAAAGTAACAACAAAGAAGGCGGCGACCCCAAATGGATTGTCAAAGACGGCATTCTCATTGCAACTCCAACCGGCAGCATCGAAACAAAACAACATTTCGAAAACTACCAGTTGCATATCGAATGGCGGATTTCCGAAGATGTTACCGGAAAAAGTCAGGGACGCGGAAACAGCGGCGTGTTTATGCAAGGCATATACGAAGTTCAAGTGTTGGATTCGTATCAAAGCGAGACGTATGCAAACGGGCAAGCCGGAAGCATTTACAAACAAACGCCTCCATTGGTTAATGCCATGCGCAAACCGGGCGAATGGAATGTCTACGACATCATCTATTCGGCTCCAATATTCAAAAAGGACGGAACATATCGCATACCGCCACGTGTAACCATTATTCACAACGGCGTTGTTATTCAAAATAATACAACCATTTTGGGAACAACCGAATATATTGGGTTCCCGAGAGTAGTCGAACATGGAGCCGGTCCCATTCTTCTTCAAGACCATGGTAATGCGGTGAATTTCCGTAATATCTGGATAAGAGAATTATAGTTTCACCGCCGGTAGAATATTGATTGGATGAGGGAACGGCTTTGTTTGTCGGTTCTGGCGTTATTTTTTTGCTGTAACCTTAGAGCGCAATATGTGGATTATGGTGAAGACCCCGCACGTCTTAAATGGTATCAGATTAATACTGAACATTACAGGGTGATTTACCCCAAAGGTAACGAGGCAAGGGCAAACTGGTATGCAAACATTCTCGAAACCGTTTATCCTCACATACGCAATACTTTAACGGCAAAACGGAGTTCGACGGTTCCGGTCATTCTGCATCCGTACAATATCAACGCGAACGGGATGGTGTCGTGGGCGCCGAAACGAATGGAACTGTTGCCCTCGCCGGATATTGATTCCCGCTTGCAACGTCCCGAATTAGACCTGATTGTGCACGAATCGCGGCATATTGTGCAGATGGAAAAGCAGAATCAGGGCATATTTCGGCCCTTCTACTTCATTTTTGGAGAACAGACAGTTGGCATTGCTTCGTTTTTAAAACCGCAATGGCTTCTGGAAGGCGAGGCTGTAGTCACGGAAACAGCCTTGTCTTCTTCGGGACGGGGACGATTGGCTTCGTTCCTGATGCCATACAGGGCGCAAATAGCTACAGGAAAGAATTTTTCGTTAGACAAATGGTTTTTAGGCTCGTATAGGGATAATACTCACGATTTCTACGCTTTGGGATATGCAATGACTGCGTATGCGCGAATTAACTACGGCGCCGATGTCTGGAACAGGGTTTGGGACGACATGAACCGGTCGTTGCTTCACCCGATTGCGTTGAAAAAAAACACCGGATTGACGCCTGTGAAACTGTTCAAATCGACTTTTGAATCCCTTAAAGAAGAATGGGATTCGTTGACGCCCGAAAATCCCGATTCCTTGACTTTTATTTCCCGAAAACAGAAAAGATATACTTCGTACAGATATCCGCAGGAAACGGAAACCGGTATTATCTGTTTGAAAACAAGTCTTGCGGACATTCCCGCTATAGTCTTAATCGATTCGCAGGGAAAAGAACAGCATTTGACTTACCTGGGAAATATAAACAGCAAACTCACTCACAACAACGGTTTTGTATATTGGACGGAATATATTCCCGGTCTAAGATGGAAACATGAAAACTATTCGGTTGTCAAACAATTGAATCTGCAAACCTTGCAAGTAAGAGCCGTTTCGAAAGGCAGCAAATATTTCGCTCCCGCAGCCCTGTTCGGAAGAATTGCAGTTTTCGAACATGAACCCGAGGGACAAAACAATATCGTCCTGATAAACTGGTCGGGGAAAAAATTGAAGTCGACGCCGGTGATTGACAATATGCCTGTGCAAGACTTAGTTGTCGACGATAATGGGAAGATAATAGCCTCGCTTACCGGAAATGGAAACGCTATTTTTCAACTCGACCCAAACACTGCGGAATGGAAGAAACTTACGGATTTTCAGCGTACTAATATCGAATCGTTACGAATGTACGGCAATCAATTGATTTTCGAATCGGGATACAACGGAGTGAACAACATTTATTCGCTTGATACATTGTCGTTGAACATCAAACGTTTGACTAATTCCCTGTACGGTTCGTTTTCTGGAGCGTTTTCAAACGACGGAAACAAACTTTACATATCGGACTATTCCGCTAAGGGATACGGAATTGCGAGTATCGACGCAAAGCGGTTGAACACGGAATCCGTCGGTTTCAACAGCCCGTACAAGTTCAAAACGGCGGAAAGTCTTTCGGCTCAGGAAACTTTCAATATCGACGAATACGATTTCGGCGACACGGTGAAATACAAATCCAAACCCTACAAAAAGGCTGCAAATCTGTTTAATATCCACAGTTGGTTCCCGTTTTACCTGAACTTGGACGAAGTGACGGAAAGTTACAGTTTTGAGTTTAATGACTTCAAGCCCGGAGTTATGCTCCTGTCGCAAAACCGATTGAATACTTTGACTTCGCAAGCCTCATATTATTACGACAATAACGAAAACGCTCATCACGGATTTTTATCTTTAAGATATTCGGGATGGTTTCCCGTGTTTCAGCTTAAATTGAATGTCGGCGGATACAAATATCGCATTTCATCCGATAATTCTCATACTTATGTTCTTGAAAATCCGAATCGTGTGAATGCAACATTTTCGACGTATATTCCGTTCAATTTCACGAAAGATTATCGTTTGCATGTATTACAGCCATTTGCGAGTTTGATATACGACGATGAGTTTACAGGCAATACGGGACAACATTATGGTTATATACATTCCGGAATATATTATTACAGATATAACACATTGGCGCATAACGATATTTTCCCGAAATTCGGCTGGCAAATGTGGCTAAACTATGCCGGAAATCCGGCAAACGATATGAGCGAATTGCTTATTGGAAAAGTAAATTTCTATCTGCCGGGTATTTTGCGTAATCATGGCTTGAGAATCAGCGCTTCCCTGCAGCGTCAATTGATATCCGGCGACACAAAATATTATTTCTTCAAACAGTATTTCGATATTGCCCGCGGACGTAATTATGCCGAATATGTCTCAGAAAGAAAACTATACACCGTCAAAGGCGATTATTCGTTTCCTATTGTTTATCCTGATATGAAAGTCGGTTCGCTGATGTATCTGTCGAGAATCAGGGGAAATCTGTTTTATGATATTACAATCAAACAACCATCGTACGGACTTGATATAATGCTCGATATGTATTTTTTCAGAATAAGATACGCGCCTGCAACTCTGATGTTCAGGACGATTAAAATCCCGGGACACGATTTTATCAACAGTTTTTCGATAGGAGTAAATTTTTAGTCCCGATAGGTTTGTGACTGTTGTTTAGATATTAAACATCGCTTTTGCGTTTTCGGAAGTGATTTTGTCAACCTCTTCGATGCTAATATTTTTCAGTTCGGCGATTTTTTGTGCGATAAGCGGGATGTAAGAGCTTTCGTTACGTTGTCCTCTGTACGGATGCGGAGTAAGATAGGGAGCATCGGTTTCGAGCAGCATATCTGTTATGGGAACGATATCCAAAACCTGCGATAATTTGCTGTTTTTGAAAGTAATCACACCGCCGACGCCTATCATGAACGTGCCGTATTCTTTGATTTTGAGATAATCGTCCCGAACGCCCGAGAATCCGTGGAATACGCCTTTGACATTTGAATTGTGGACACGGTCGAGTATCGCAAAAATTTCGGCGAAAGAATTCCGTGCATGAATGATTATCGGCAAATTACGCCGTTCCGCAAGTTTAATCTGCCGTTCGAAAGCATCACGTTGTTGAACGATGTAATCCACAGACCAATAACAGTCTATTCCTATTTCGCCTACAGCGACAAACCTGTTCAAATCCAACTGTTTTTCGACAAAAGCCAATTCGTTCTCATAATCGTCTTTAACCGAGGTAGGATGCAGACCGACAGCCGGAAAGCAAACGCCGGGATAGTCGTTGCAGAGTTTCATCATTGCATCGAAATCGCTCATATCCGTCGAAGGGATTATGAATTGCGAAACGCCATTTCCAATTGCCCGTTTGAGCGCCGCATCTCGGTCTGCATCAAATTCTTTGGAGTATAAATGCGAGTGTGTATCTATCATTATCGGAATTAAAGAATTTACAGAACTAAAGAATTTACAGAACTGCATAATTTTACAGAATGAATTTTGACGGTCATGTTTCCGCTGTCGGCGATGTCTTGCAGTTTGACGCTGACGATTTTGCCTGCCAAGTCTTTCCGGTATGGGATTTCCGTTTTGATATAATTTCGTGTAAACCCATACATTACACCCTTTTTCACAGCGGATTCGAATAATACTTTTTCTTCTCTGCCGATGTTTTTGATGTAAAAGTTGCGGTGAAGTCTTTGACAAAGCTCATTCAGCCGTTTAACCCTCGTGTTGATAATCTCGCCGCTAAGTTTGGCTTCCATTTTAACGCTATCCGTACCGGGACGTTCGGAGTATGGAAATATGTGAAGATAAGCAGGATTCAACTCTTCGAGGAATCGGTAAGTGTCTTCGAAATCTTCGTCTGTTTCTCCGGGAAAACCGGCAATCACATCGATACCGAAAAAAGTGTACGGGTCTTTGCTTTTCAGTATTTCGACTTTGTCGCGGAACAGTTGTGTGAGATATCGTCGGCGCATAAGCTTCAGAATCTTGTCGCTACCCGACTGTAAGGGAATATGATAGTGCGGGAGAAATTTGCCGGACTGCGAAATGAAGTCAATAATTTCGTCTGTAAGCAAGTTTGGTTCGATAGACGAAATCCTGAACCGTTCGATGCCTTCGACATTGTCGAGCGCTTTCAACAAATCGAGAAACTTCTCGTTCCCCGAACGTCCGAAATCGCCGATATTTACTCCTGTCAGGATTATTTCTTTTGTTCCCGCCGCCGAAATTTTCGTTGCTTCGTCGACAATCGAGGCAACGGAAGGATTTCTGCTCTTTCCTCTTGCTTTCGGAATCGTACAGTATGCACATTTATAGTCGCATCCGTCCTGAACTTTCAGAAACGAACGTGTTCTGTCACCCGACGAAAATGCCTGAAAGAAACTGTCTACGCTGTTTATTTCGCAGGAAAAAATACGCGTTTCGCCCTTGTTTCTCATGCTGTTGACGTATTCGAACAACCGTCCCTTAGCGTCGGCTCCCAAAACCAAATCGACACCTTCGACAGCAGCGATTTCTTCGGGTTTTAACTGCGCATAACATCCTGTCACTGCGATAATCGCATTTGGCGATTGCCGTATAAATTTCCTTATTGTTTGCCGGCATTTACGGTCTGCCTGTTCTGTCACAGAACAGGTGTTTATCACATAAATATCAGCCGGCTGCGAATGATTTACCCGCTCGAACCCATTATTGACAAACACTCCTGCAAGCGCAGATGTTTCGGAAAAATTTAATTTGCAACCCAAAGTATAAAAAGCAACTTTTCGTCTCGTCTCCATAAATATCAGTAAATATATGCAACAATCATAATCTTTTATTTTTTTCGGTGCAAAAGTAATCTTTTTT
>JAIRLF010000275.1 GCA_031259655.1 Prevotellaceae bacterium | reverse complement strand
ACGGAAGTTATTAAAGCCGATTCCATCAATATGCTTCCGAGAATGGACGAAGGTTTCGCTCCCAGAGCTTTGCGTATCCCGATTTCCCGCGTGCGTTCTCTGACGGTTATCAGCATGATGTTGCTGATGCTGATTATTCCCGCCAAGAGCGTACCGATTCCGATAATCCACACGAACAGCGAGATACCGTTGAAAATCCCCACAAATTCCAGATAGTTTTCGAGACGGTTCCATATTCCGATAGAACGCTGGTCGTCGGGAGCGAAAGTGTGCAGAACAGAGAGTTTTTGTCTCAACCGTTTCTCAAATTCATGATTGCTTTCGACAGTCTCCAGACCTTTGACGGTGAAAGTAACTTCGCCGATTCCCCAGCCTTTGTTGTAGAGCAGTTGCGCTGTGCTGAACGGGATGTAAGCGCAGAGTTCGTTTCCCATCTGGTCGGACTTCCAGACGCCGATGACGGTGTAAACCAAACTGTCGGCAATAAAACGTTTCCCGACAGGGTCTTCGTTTTGGAAAAGCGCTTCGCTCAGACGGCGATTGAGTACTGCTACTTTCCGGTATTCGCGCAAGTCCATTTCGTTGACGAATCGCCCGCTGGTAACTTTCACGGTGTTGATTTCCTGATAATCGACGCCGACGCCGTAGAACGTGCATGACGAATTGTAGACTCCGTTACTGGCAATAAGACCGTCGGCGGCTATCGTTCCCGAAACGTTCACTCCTTCGGGAATCTGGTTTTTGATGAGATTCAAATCCCTTTCGTCAAGAGTAATCCGCCTGCCTTCGGGTAAACCTTTGTAGGGTTTGGATGTTCTCCGTCCCCAAAATTCGACGCTGTTGATTGCGTGGCTTTCGAAATTGGAGAGCACTCCGTTCTTTACCCCGTTGCCCGAAGCCAGCAGGATGCAGAACATCAGTATCCCCCAGGAAACGGAAAATCCCGTAAGGAAGGTGCGCAGTTTGTTCTTTCGCATGACGCTGAATATCTCAATCCAGTTATCCAAATCAAACATTGTCGGACGAATTAGCGGTGATTGATTCTATCATTCCATCCTTGATGTGGATGATTTTATCGGTAGCGGCGGCTACGCTGTGTTCGTGGGTTACGATTATCATGGTCATTCCTTCGCGGTTCACTTCGCGGAGAATGTGTATCACTTCTTCGGAGGTTACGCTGTCTAATGCTCCGGTGGGTTCGTCGGCGAGAATCACGCCCGGTTTGGCAATCAGGGCGCGTGCAATGGCGACCCGCTGTTTCTGTCCTCCCGACATCTCGCTCGGCAGATGGTCTGCCCAGTCTTTCAATCCCATGCGGTCGAGATAACTCAATGCGATATTATTGCGCCTCCTGCGACCGACGCCCTGATAGTACAGCGGCAAGGCTACGTTTTCCATCGCGTTCTTGAAATTAATCAAATTGAACGACTGGAAGATAAATCCAATTAACTTGTTTCTGAACTCGGCGGCTTTCGATTCGCTGAGATTCCGTATCAATGTGTTGTTGAGGTAATAATTCCCGCTGTCGTAATTGTCTAATATTCCAAGGATGTTCAGCAGGGTGGACTTGCCCGAACCCGATGCGCCCATGACGGCAACCATTTCTCCTTTTTCGATGGTCAGGTCGACGCCTTTCAATACATGCAGCGGCGCCCCGTTGTAGTATGATTTGTTAATCCGTTCTAATTTTATCATTCTTTCTATGCAATGTTAAATTACTTTTTCGTTTACATCTATTCTATAAGACGTTTTTCTTTGAAATTTGTTACAAAGGTATACAAATTTTTTTTAATTCGCCGTCTAACTTCTTTGTCAGGCAATGAAAAAGGGACGTGAATGAATGCAATTTAAGGATTTGTCCGAAAATCTATAATGTTTAGATTTCCTGACCTCAAGGAAAGATTATCGCATTCCGGGGGCATTGCAAATGTTATGGTCGCAGATTATCGTATTTCTTCGGTTTTAGTTTTTAGTTTTTAACTCCTCAGTTGGGGTATGCGATTCTTGCGTGGTAGATATTTTTCAGTTTATTTTTGATAATACTTTTTGCGGTATTTATTTCTTTCAGGGTGATATTGGAATCGTTAAACAAGCCGCCGGCATGTTGGCGGTCGATAATTTTGTCCACTAAGTCGTTCAATTTCGTTTCGTCGGGATTTGAGAGGCTTCGGGACGCGGCTTCGCACGAATCCGCCATCATCACGACGACCATTTCCTTTGACGAAGGATTAGGACCGGGGTACGTGAATTTTTGGACGGCGTCCTGAGCGTCGGGGTGTTCGTTCATATATTTCATATAGAAGAAATACACCAGCGACTTGCCGTGATGCGTTTTGATGAAGTCGATAATAGCATTTGGGAGATGATGTTTATGAGCAAGTTCAACTCCATACGTGACATGTTCGATGATTATCCTTGCGCTTTCTTCGGGCGAAATCTTATCGTGGGGACTGATACCCGCAGGTTGATTTTCGACAAAAAAAGCCGGATTTTTCATCTTCCCGATATCGTGATACAATGCTCCTGCGCGTACTAATAAGGGGTCGCCGCCGATGCTGCTGATAACGGCTTCGGCGATATTTGCCACTTGCATGACATGTTGAGCCGTTCCGGGCGCTATTTCCGTCAAATCTCTGAGCAATTTGCGATTGGTGTTTGCAAGTTCGACAAGACGCGATATTGATACAAATCCGAAAAGCCGTTCAAACAGAAATGTAAACTGATACAGGATTATTACCAATAAACTGTTTATCAAAAATAACAGAGGGATATACCAGGTGAAATCGGACAAACTGCCTTCGTGGAGCAATTTCAACGAGATATATCCTATGAGATAGACCAACATAATCAACAGACCCGTAAAAAACAATTCTCCGCGTTCGTAGCTTCTTTTAAACCCGATGACAGCGGTTATTCCTGCTATCGAATTGATAAACACAAATTCGAAACTCGCAGGCACGAAACTTCCGATTAGCAAAATCATGAAAAAATGCAGATAAATCGCCGGACGAGAATAAAAAAACGAAGAAATGTATATCGGGACAATCGTAAACGGGACTGCATAAATTAGATTCGGATGCATCTTCAAAACCTGCAGGGCTAAGATAATGAAGAACGTTAGCAGGGTAACGATAAATACCAGACATTTGTTTTCGACGAGCATCGTACGCCTGAATGTCAAAAGCAGGGCGAAAATACATCCCATGCAGCAGAATACAAGGAACGTTCGTCCAAGTATTGTCAAAAAACGGTTGCCTCCGGCAAGGCTTTTTTCGTATTCCTTTTTTAATGAAGTCAGCGCTTTAAACACTTCGGGGGTAATCTGTTCGCCATGAGCGACGATTTTGACGCCTTCGCTTATCATTCCTTCGGTCGGCAATATTGCCTCGAGATTTTTATGCCGGATTTTGGATGTCAGCGTTTCGTCGAAAATCAGGTTGGGCACAATGAATTGCGAAAGATTGAGATTGTCGGCGTAGTAATATTTTCGGACAGCGTTGTTGACGTATTCGTTAGCGGAGATTTGCGTAAACAGTTCGGAAACGGGCGTTTCTTCATACGTGTTGCCCCGGACTATCGCAATGGATTTGTTTTTAAGTTCCGAAATTTTAGATGCGTCGATTATACCTCTGTTATATATGGTAATAAACGTTTCTTTCAGCGATGCGAACTCCCGCCGGTTATCGCGGTCGATTCGTTCCTGCAAAAGCGCCAACTGTTTTTCGACAACCAGAGAATCGAGCACAAAATAGTTCAGCGACAGTTTTGTGACGCGCGCATGTTCTTCCTTCAATTCGGTTTCGCTTTTGTAGACAGGGAAATCGAAAGGAGCGTTCAATTCCTCGTGGAGCCACAGTTCGCCCTGATTAAATTCGTACTTAAATTTTCCGCCTCCCGGCATAAAAAACAATATCGCAATCGAAGCGAGAAAGAACGAAATCATCGCTTTACGATATTGTAATATGTCGATTTTACGGCTCATTTCCTTTTAATTTCGATACTGTCGCCTGTATATTCCAGCAGGAAACATCCTTCATTAACAAACCCGTCGTTGATATTGTTTCGTCCGAGTTTGAAGCGCGATTGCAGCAATATCGAATCAAATTCGGAGATACAATCCTGAAATTCGACGCCGTATTTTCGCAACACTGCGAGAAAATAATATGTTACATCGTATCCGAGAAAAGCGTATTTTCCCGGTTCGTTGTCGTATGCTTTGCGATATAACTGCACAAACAGTTTTGTCGCCTCGTCGTTGTAGTCGACAGACACAGGCTGAATTAGATGTACATTCGTGTTAAAGTACAGGCTTCTATCGATTATCCCGAAATCCTGCCACCCGAAATCCTGCCACCGGTCGACTCCATACACGCTTAACCGGTTTTTCACGAGATTCAGCCGGCTTATCAGGTCGGAGACAAATGATTCGTTTTTCGACGGTTCGGCAACAGGACAGACAAATATCAGATTGAGTTTATCGGCGTCCAAAATGTCTTTATATTCCAAATTTCTTAAACCCATCGTATGTTTTTGTTCTTTAAATGTTCCAAACCGATTTTTTAGCGCTGTCCGGTATTTTAGGAGGAACAGACTGTCGGGCTTTTCGGGTTTGATTAATATTGGATATGTGTTTTCGTCGTAACGTTTGCTTATCAGTTTATTTAAAATGGCATTGTCCGAAGGATACAACTGTATGACGTACGGATTGTTTTCGGCAAACGAATGGGCTTTACTTTCGTAGGGTATGACCAAATGGATTTTGTT
Organism: Prevotellaceae bacterium; assembly: GCA_031259655.1. Taxonomy (GTDB): domain Bacteria; phylum Bacteroidota; class Bacteroidia; order Bacteroidales; family UBA932; genus JAIRLF01. The sequence continues at coordinate 7,212 of JAIRLF010000275.1, read as the reverse complement.
TTCGCCGGCATAAACGGCGAGTTTACGGAGGTCGTCGATATGAGTTTGCGCAATTATAAAGTTCGATTCTTTCAATTCCGGCGAACGCAGTATGCGGTCGATGCTGTTGTTTCCGAGATTGAAGGAATTGAAATGGACTGTTAATCCTTTATTTTTCATTTCGTTTACAGCAATCAGCGCTCCGCTCAGGAACGAGGCGCCCTGCATATTTATTGTCCCCTCGTTTTTTAAGGATGCGATGAACGATATTTTGAGCGGCGTCCCCGAGTTATAGATATATTCGGCGCAATTGACCTTGCCGTAAGTCGCTGTTTCTTCGGGTTTCGAATTTTTGTCTCCCCAGTTGAATGTGAGAGCGGGATTTTTTACCGGCTGTTTTTCCTGTTCTTTTCTTTTGTTTTCTTTTTCCCGTTCATTTTTGTCGCTTTTCTTTTCGTCTTTCTTTTCGTCCTTGGCATCGGGTTTTTGTGTCTGTGCAACGACGCCCTGTTTCTTTACAGGGACGCGTATTTCGGAGCCAACAGCGGGCTTGTTTGCAATTTCAGGGTTCACATTTTTGATGTCATCAACGTTTGTCTTGAAATTTTTCGCAATGCTTTTCAATTTGTCTCCCTTAATCACTCTGTAGAGGACGAAATCCCATTGCTCGTGAGGATATTTGTCGATGAAATGACTGTAGTTGGGAACTTTGATTTTCTGCCCTTCGATGATTTTTTCGGGATCCAAAATGGTGGTATTGACTTCAAGTATTTCGTTGACGGAAAGATTATATATCTTAGCTATCCGGCTTAATGTCTCATCTTTTTTGATTACGTGGAAATAATAATACAAAGTGCCGCTTCTATATCCCCCGGAATTGGGCAAAGTCTGCGCCATACTAACGCTACAAAACAACATGAAGACCACCGTAATACATAAATATTTATCAACAATTCTCATACACTAATTTATTTCCAAAAAAACTGTAATTTTTGTGCAAAGGTACTAAAAATATTTAATCTACGAATTAATAAAATATAACAGATTAATAAGAACACTTCCGACTTGTGTATTTTTTACTAATTTTGCGCTGTTTTAGAGAAGAAAATATGACGGATATGGCAACGAAAAAAAGTCGGGAAAGACAACTGTTTAAAAACAGAATGAAAATGAAATATATCTTTTATATAATTGTGTGTTGTTGTTCGTTAATGCTCGCAGCTTCATGCGGAGTTAACAGGAAATTGAAAAAGGCGGACGCTGTCTATGAAGCGGGAGGATACGATAAAGCGGCAAAACTGTACCGAAAAATCGCTCCTAAAATAAAAGACAGAGAGCAAAAATCGCAGGTATTTTTCAGGTGCGGCGAAGCATTCCGTAAGTCGGGAAATTTTGTCTCTGCCGGCAGAAGCTACGACCAGGCTATCAGGAATAAATATCCCCAGGCGGTTGTTTATTTGCGAAATGCGGAAATGGCGCTTATGAGCGCCGATATGGAAAAGGCAAAAAAACAGTTGGACAGTTTCAGGGAATTGGAGCCGAATAATTTACAAGGCTTGACGCTGCAAAAATCGTACGATATGATTGCGTCCAATCCTCCCGAAGGACAGTATAAAGTGGATAATATGAAAGAGTTCAATTCGCGTTATCACGATTTTGCGCCCGCGTATGCTTCGAGCGACTACGAGTCGTTGATATTCACTTCATCGCGAAAGGACGGCAAAGGCAATAGAACATACGAAGTTACAGGACAAAAAAACACCGATTTATTCAAAGTCTCCATGTCAAAAAAAGGATGGGAAAAGCCTGTGCCGTTGGATAATGTCAATACGGACGATGAAGAAGGCGCCGCTATCCTCAACTATAACTATACGACGATGTATTTCACGCGTTGCAGACAGGAACGGGGCGAAAAATACGGCTGCGCTATCATGCTGTCGCAGGCGCAGGGCGATTCATGGTCCGACCCCGAAGAATTGAAGATAGTAAACGACAGTATGATAGTCGCACATCCGGCGTTGTCGAGCGACGGATTGACAATGTATTTTTCTTCCAATATATTCGGCGGATATGGAGGCTCGGATTTGTGGAAAATCACAAGAGGAAGCGAATCGGACAACCAGTGGAGCGAGCCGGTCAATTTAGGTTCGACAATCAATACGCCCGACAACGAAATGTTTCCCTTTGTCCGTAAAGATACTTTGTTTTTTGCATCGAACGGGCATCCAAGCTTCGGCGGATTAGACATATACAAAGCCTACCCTAACAGTTCCGGCTTGTGGATAGTCGAAAATCTTGGTAAACCCGTCAATTCCGAAGCTGACGATTTCGGCATTATCTTCGAAAACGAAAATGAACGCGGTTATTTCGCTTCGCGCCGGAAAGGCGGACGCGGAGGCGACGATATTTATTCGTTCCGGTTAGATATTCCCGTTCTGGAATATGATTTGAAAGGCGTTGTGCGCGACGCGAAAACGAAATTGTTGATATCACGCGCCGAAGTCGTGCTGAACGGAAGCGACGGCACAACGCTGAAACGAATAACCGAAAAAGACGGAGCGTTTCGATTCCGATTGTCCGGTAACACCGAATATATTGCTATCGTGAGACATGATGGATATTTTGCCCAAAAATCGGGTATAGTCTCCACCGAAGGTCTTAAAGAAAGTAAAACATTTACCGAAAACTTGTTGATGACTTCGTTGAGGGAGATTGTCGAAATCCCGAATATATTCTTTGAATTCGGTAAAGCCGACTTGTCGAAAGAATCGACAGGCGCTTTGGATGAACTGATTATTCTGATGAACGATAATCCCAAAATTGTGGTTTCTCTCATCGCTCACACGGATAACCGCGGAACAGAGACTGCAAATATGCAATTGTCGCAACGAAGAGCGCAGGCGGTTGTCGATTATCTTATCATCAACGGAATAGACGAGGAACGACTGAACGCGAAAGGAATGGGCGAATCGAGCCCAAGAAAAGTCTCCGAAGAGATTGCACAAAAATACGGATTCCTGAAAACCGGAGACGTCTTATCCGAACAATTTATTAACAATTTGCAGGATAACGAACAAAAAGAAACGTGTCACGCCCTTAACCGTAGAACGGAAATACAAGTCGAATCTAATGATTATGAGTCGGAAAACTGATAGCACACAGATGACACAGATTGGAGGGATTTACACAGATAATGAGGGGGGATAGGAAAACTGATGACGTGTCGAAAAGGCACGGTAGAATAGAGCGGAGAGATTTATTGGTGAAGTCTCTCCGCTTTACTCTACCGTGTTTATTAAGAGTTAAAGAATTATGTGAGTTTTGTTTTTTTGTATAACTTTGCGACTTAAAAAAAATGATGTAAACATGCGGCATTTGGCATGTATATATTTATAGAACATTAAATTACATTTGCATGAGATACAAAAAATTGAATAACATTATCGGATGGACAGTATTTGCGATAGCGGCATTAACCTATATATCGACTGTAGAATCGACAGCAAGTCTGTGGGATTGTAGCGAATTTATTCTGTCGGCGTATAAACTCGAAGTCGGGCATCCTCCGGGAGCGCCTTTGTTTATGATGATAGGGCATCTGTTCACGCTATTTGCTTCGCCCGAGAACGTGGCGTTAATGATAAACATATTTTCGGCTTTATGCAGCGCGTTCACTATTTTGTTTTTATTCTGGAGTATAACACATTTAGTTCGCCGGTTTGTGAACAAAAGCATAGCGGAACTGTCGGCGTCCGAAATCGTTATGATAATCGGTTGCGGGATTGTCGGAGCGTTGGTTTACACATTTTCCGACACATTCTGGTTTTCGGCGGTCGAGGGCGAAGTTTACGCAGCCTCGTCGTTGATGACAGCTGTGGTTTTTTGGGCGATATTAAAATGGGAAGAACAGGCCGATTCGCAATATGCCAACCGGTGGTTAGTGTTAATAGCCTACATTCTTGGCTTGTCGATAGGCGTCCATTTGCTTAACTTATTAGTTGTTCCGGCGATTGTGTTTGTCTATTATTTCAAAAAGTACGAGGTTACGCAGAAAGGGATAATCTACACAAGCGTCATTTCCATTGTTTTGCTTGCCGTATTGGTTTGGGGCGTCATCCCCATAACGCCGAAAATTGCTTCGTGGGTCGAACTGTTGTTTGTAAACACCATGGGACTTCCGATAAATTCCGGATTGCTTTTCTTCGTGATACTGTTGACGGCGGCGCTCGTATATGCCGTGCGCAACACCTGCCGGAAAGGACGAGTTTTGATGAATACCATTATGTTATGCCTGTCGTTCTGTTTACTGGGTTACGGCAGTTATGCTATGATAATTATCCGTTCGTCGGCGAATCTTCCTATGGACCAGAACAAACCCGACAATATCTTTTCGCTGATTAAATATCTCAACCGCGACCAGTACGGTTCGCGCCCCTTATTTAAAGGTCCGTATTTTACTGCTAAAGATTACGATATTCGGCATGACGCCAAATATATCCGGCTCGGGAACAAATATGTCGACAAAGACATCTCTCAAACGGTTATATATAAAAACACTACGTTTTTCCCCCGAATGTGGTCAAGTCGCGCCGACCATGCCGAAGTGTATAAATTGTATGTAACAGGCAAAAATCCTTCCTTTGCCAATAATATGCGTTTCTTTCTTGATTATCAGATTGGGTTCATGTATTTTCGATATTTCATGTGGAATTTCGCAGGACGACAGAACGACATGCAGGCTTCGATAGGCGACCCGACAAAAGGAAACTGGATTTCGGGAATAAAAGCTATCGACGAAGCCCGTTTGGGGAATATGGATAATATGCCTTCGTATCTCGCCGATAATAAAGGAAATAACAAATACTATTTCTTGCCTCTGCTGTTGGGGATTTTGGGTTTGCTGTTCCAACTGTCGAAAGATAAAAAAGGATTTACTTTAGTCGCTTTGCTCTTCTTTTTCACCGGCATAGCTGTCATAATGTATCTCAATCAAACGCCGAACGAACCCCGCGAACGGGATTATGCCTACGCCGCTTCGTTTTACGCTTTTGCAATATGGACAGGCATTGGAGTGGCATTCCTGTACAATCTTTTGAATAATGTGCTGAAAAAGAACCTTGCCGCGCCTGTTGCCCTGATTCTCGGGCTTCCCGTACCGGTAATCATGGCACAGCAAAACTGGGACGACCACAACCGTTCGGGACGTTATGTAGCTACGGATTTTGGTTATAATTACCTTAATTCGTGCGACCGGAATGCTGTTCTGTACACTTTTGGCGACAATGATTCTTTCCCCTTATGGTATAATCAGGAAGTCGAAGGCGTGCGCAGAGATATCAAGGTGGCAAACTCGATGTATCTGGCTTCGGACTGGTACTATATGCAAATGATGAGACGCTCGTACGAAGCGCCGCCGCTCGCGACAACCGCTACTCCGGCAAAAATAATCGGCGAAACGCGAGCGTATTTGCCTGTCGAAGAATTGCGCCCGAATCTGTATCTCAATCAAGCTCTGCAATTTATTTTTGACGATAATGCGCGTAAGGTCAGAGGTTCATCGGGTATCGAATTGCACGTTTTCCCTTCGCGAAATTTGATTTTGCCGGTCAACAAAACGCAAGCCATCGAAAAGGGATTAGTTGCGGACACTTCGGCAATCGTTCCCTATCTGCATTTCAAAGTCGCGGGCTATTCGATTGGGAAAAACAGCATCGCCGCTCTTGATTTTGCTTCTAACAATTTCCTGAAACGACCGATATACTACGGTTCAAGCGGCAGTGAAGCGGATTTCATTATGGGCGTGGACGGGAATTTGCGACAGGAAGGGCTTGCGCGACAGTTAGTCCCCGAAAATACTGCCGGAATGCCGGTCGATATTGACAAAACTCTCGATCTGTTGGTGAACAAATTCCGTTACCGAGGAATTAACGACCCGGACGTGTATATGGACGAAACGGCAAGACGCGTAACAGGTTATTACCGCACTGCGTTTTTCAGGCTTGCCGATATCCTGAAAACTAAGAACGACAAAGAAAAACTTAAACTGCTAATGGAAAAATATCATGAGGTAATGCCCGAAATGAGTATCGTGAATATTCATCACACGCCTTATTGGAGGGTCGCCAATCCTGCTGTCGATTATTATTTCAGCGCCGGACTGGACGAGTATGGGATTTCGCTGGCTCAACGTCTTATCGGCGAATATGGCAAAGAGTTCCATTATTATTGTTTGAGCGAGCAAGTTTCTGTCAAATATGAATTGGAATGTGTCTATCAGGGAATTTACAGTTTGAAAGATATATTGAACCGGCATAATCAGCCCGACTTGCATAAACAGGCGGACGAACTGTTTAAGGAAATTATGTCCTACGATTAACAACTTGATAAGAGATTTTGTACAGATATGTATTTCAGCGCTCCGGAGTTTATTCGCAAAATGTTTCCCATGTTGATATGGGGTTTTCCCGAAGAGGAAGACAGAGCGGTGTTTCTATCTTTCGACGACGGTCCGACTGTCGGATTAACGCCCTGGGTATTAGAAAAACTCGATGAATACAATGCTAAAGCGACGTTTTTCTGTCTGGGTAAAAACGTCGAACAGCATCCCGACGAATATAATATGATTGTCGCGCACGGTCATGCGGTAGGAAATCATTCGTACAGCCATATCAAAGGCTGGGGAAACAGCGTGTCGGCGTATGTGCAGGATTTCGACCTCGCTTCGGAATTTATCGACAGCAACCTTATCCGACCGCCATACGGACGCTTAACTCCAAATCAGGCTCGCGTTCTTAGCGAACGATACAAACTGATAATGTGGGATATCCTTAGCCGCGACTATAGCCGTGCGGTCTCGCGTCGTGGCTGTGTGAGAAACGTTGTCAAACATTTGCGTCCGGGTTCTATCATCGTGTTCCACGATTCGCTGAAATCCCAACGTAACCTGAAATACGCCCTCCCAAGAGTGCTCGAAACACTCCGAAACGAAGGATATGAATGTAGAAAAATAGAATTGTAGACCTTGCATGCAACGTTTCTACAAATCGACATCCTCGACGACAAGTGTTGTCCGGTGTAGAGAATGGTAGAGTTGGCGGCGTATTTCCGCTTTTGCCAATAAAATTTGCGGATAAAAAGAAACCGGACAGAGAAATTATTTTCCCGTCCGGTTTTATTAAAATTTAATTTAAAAAATTTATTTATGAAAATAGAATACTTTCATTAACAATTTAT
>JAIRLF010000232.1 GCA_031259655.1 Prevotellaceae bacterium | reverse complement strand
TTATGCCTTTTTTCCCGCAATACAAGATAGACATCGTTATAAATGCCTTCCTTTTGGCGGTGCAAAGATAAATATTTCTATTTAATTATCAGCATAAAACAAAAAAAGTGAAAAAAAATTTGGAAATTAACACAGTACCTTTTGTGCTATGACTTTGAAAAAGAATAGCCCGAACCGTGTTCCTTAAATTGAGCTTGCCCGCGACTTATACTGCGTCCGGGGATATTGAAGGCGCGGGATAACTCCGACCGGCTCGCTATTCCATTCGTTATAAGCTGGCATATTATAAGTTTAAAACTTGCTCTATCGTTTGCTCTGTGCTGATAGAGGCAGTACGCCTTGAAAATAATATACTGTCCCATCGCGCTGTATCACGCCGATATGCATATTGACGATGGTCGTCTCTTTTGTAAATAGTGGCAATATCGCTTGTGGCATTGTCTTTTATTTTTTTGCAAATATAATGGTTTTTTTTGATTCTGTCATTTATGTTCCCGTTTCTTCATTATTTTTACTTTTTCAACATATTTGTGGAACATTGTGATTTCCCTTGGATATTTTTATATACTCCTTATTTTTAATTATATAGGCTTCTTGGGTCAGGAACTCTGAAATTCTGAACTCCAGAGCAAGCGCTATTTGCGACTTGTTGTTAGCGAGCGGATATACTTGTTACAGTGAGAGTATTATTCGCCTAAAGCTTCGCTTAATTCTGTTATCCTGCTATCGCAGTCTAAGGCATAACAAGTCCTGCTTGACTACGAATAGGTAAGCTTATAGGAATAACGATGAACATCTGGCGACAGCCAAATCGTAAATCATAAATCAAAAATCCAAAATCCAAAGTAGACGTCGGAACGATGAACATCTGGCGACAGCCAAATCTAAAATCTAAAATCACAAATCTAAAATCACAAATTTCATGGATATAAAAAATAACCCCGAACAAGTGGAAGTTTGTTCAGGGTTATCGAAATCAATTATTTAACCAATTATTTTAAAGATGTTTAAATTTATTCGACCCATTTAATCCATTTGGTTTCGTTATCGTATCCCGATTTCACAATCGTTTCGATGAATTGCATTCCTCGCAGACCGTCATCGACAGTGGGGAAATCGAGCCATTCGGGTTTGGGTTCTTCGCCGGCAAGTTTTGCTTGCACGGTGTAGGCAAAATTACGATAGATGTTAGCAAAAGCCTCAATAAACCCTTCCGGATGTCCTGCCGGAGTGCGGGTGTAGTACAATGCGGTAGGAGTCAGGAAAGTATTGCCGCCAACGGAATATATTTCCGAAGGTTTGTTACCCCATTTAACAATCAGAGTATTTGGATTTTCCTGAGCCCATTCGATTCCGCCTTCCTCTCCATACACACGGATTTTGATTGCGTTAGCTTCGCCCACAGCCACTTGACTTGCAATAAGCGTTCCCGTTGCGCCGTTGTCGAATCGCAACAAAGCAGCGCCGTCGTCGTCTATCGGTCGTCCCGGGACAAAAGCTTTGATTTCGGCGCATAATTCGGTTACTTTCAGACCGGAGATATACTCGGACAAATGCCACGCGTGCGTGCCGATATCGCCCATTCCTCCGGCTTTGCCCGAACGTTTCGGGTCGGTACGCCATCCGGCGTTGTTTCCGCTTTCGAGTTCGATACGTTTCGAGAGCCATCCTTGCGGATATTCGACATAAACTTTACGGATTTGTCCGAAATCGCCACGTGCGATACGCGCTCGTGCTTCTTTGACAGCAGGATAAGCCGAATACACATGAGTAAGAGCTAAAACCAATCCTGTCTCGTCAACTTTGGTTTTCAATTTTTTAGCTTCATCCAAGCTAAAAGTCATCGGTTTATCCAATACGACATGGAATCCGTGTTCGAGAGCCAGAATTGCCGGTCCGTAATGGTCAACGTTGGGAGTTACGATAGCAACAAAATCCATACGTTCGCATTCGGGCAATTGCGCCTCCTTCTCAATCATGTCCTGATATGTCGTATATATCCTGTTTTCAGGAAGATAATACGAAATCCCCGATTCGAGGGATATTTCAGGATTTCTACTAAAACAACCGCAAACCAGTTCGATTTGGTTGTCTAAAAAAGCTGCCATACGATGTACAGCTCCAATAAAGGCGTTGTTTCCTCCGCCAACCATTCCCATTCTGAGTTTTCTTTTCATATTACAATATCTAATTTTATTCAGGTAAACAAAAAACTAATAAAAATACGCTGCAAATTTACGCATTTTTTTCATATATCATTCGAAAAAGTTTCTAATCGGCAAAAAATAAAACAAAAATCGGCGACAATCTTGTGCTTTTTATGATGTTTTTTCATGTAGAAAAACCATATTTCGGACTTTTTTTAACGATTTTGAAAATAAATTTTCAAAATTGTTACAAGAGTATTGGCTTGACATATAAGGAATAAGAAAAAATTAAGTGATATTTGAATGAAAAAAAAAATTTATTTTGTATTTAAATGAAATATTATTTGTAGCTTTGCGCAATTATATTTAGTATTAACAGTTAAAGTATGAGGAGAATCTAATTTAGTTATGGATTTAGGTATTATCGGTACTAACATTAGAGTGACACGAGTAAGCAGAGGGTTGAATCAAGAGAGTATTGCAAACGAACTGGGCATCTCGATCACGGCGTATTCAAAAATTGAAAGAGGAAAGACAAACCCGTCTATCCTGCGTTTAGATCAGATTGCAAAGTGTTTGGAGGTTTCAATATTCGACTTTTTGGTGGAACCCGATGCTAAATCAGCAAAAACAGGTGCTGTAACAAGTTTGGAGGTCGAAAATATTCTACTGAAAAAAGAAGTTACGTACCTGAAAGAAGTCATTGAGAACAAAAATGAGATAATCAGTTTGCTGAAAAGAGAGTCTTAACAAGACCTGAGATGTCACAGGCGTGAGAGAACTCATGCCGTAAGGTTGCGCCCCTTTAACATGGAATGTTTTTGAACAAGATAATTTGTCCGCATTCCATGTTGGGCTCAACATTAAAAATTGTTTATGGTTGCAAAATTACGAGTTACAGAACTTCCGCTCCGGCGTA
>JAIRLF010000227.1 GCA_031259655.1 Prevotellaceae bacterium | reverse complement strand
GGATTCGCCGGCACGGAAAACGCGCTGTCCGAACGCGACCTCGTCGCTAACGAAACCGTCCTCAGCGGGGATATCGGTACAGAAAACAACTCCGCCGACAATGTTTACCATGTAGCAGTATCCGCCGGCAGCATGATTAAGGGAACGGATACCGCCCGTCTCGACGGTTTTACCATCACAAAGGGATACGCCACCGGCGGAGAGTCTATTTCCGTCAACGGCGAGTCCGGGATTTCGCGCGGGAACGGCGGCGGCGTCTACCTGAGTTCAACCGATTCGCCGGTGTTGAACAATCTTGTCATCGTCGACAATTTGGCGAGTAACAACGGCGGCGGCGCGTATATCTACAACAGTTCACCCGTCCTGAGCAACGCTCATGTCGTCGGCAATACTTCGAACGGCGGCGGCGGCATATTCAACGAAGAAGGCGGTTCGCCCGTCCTGACAAATGTACTTGTCGCCGGAAACGCATCGAGCGCCGACGGCGGGGGGATACACAACAGTAACAGTTCCCTGACCCTGACCAACGTTCAGATCAGCGGCAACGCGGTATCCGTCGCCAACGGTGGCGGCATATACAACAACGGCTCGTGCGTCATGACTAATGTTACCATAGCCTCAAACATGTCGTACGGAACCGGCGGCGGCGTCTACTACCGGGACGGCATAACGGATGTCCGCAATTCCATCATCTGGGGAAACGCCGCGAATAACGGGAATGCTAATGTCGACAAATATTTGTCCGGCTCCGGCGCGATTACGTTCTCCTATTCATTGCTGGAAGGACAGAATCCTCCGGGCGCGGGCAATCTCGATGGCGCGCTTCCCTCCAACGACCCGCAGTTTGCGAGCCCCATACCTGCGTCCGCCACTCCTGCTTCCGGCGGCGACTATTCTCTGCAAGTCGCCAGCCCTGTTGTCAATATGGGAGATAACACGCTCTATAATGCGGGTAAAACGCCCGATCTGAATCATCTCACAACCGACCTTGCGGGCAACCCGCGATTCTTCGGCTCTGCCGTCGACCTCGGCGCATACGAGGTTCAGCGCGTTCCGGTAACTGCCGTGAGGGATACAGCGACGACAAGGGTCTCAACGTCCGTAGTGATAGACATTCTCTCTAACGACGATTACCTCTTATGCTCTCCTGTCGACGTCTTTGGCCTCATCTCCGACAGCGGACCAAAGAACGGGGCAGTGTCTGTCAATCTTATCGACAGCACATTGGTCTATACTCCCAATTCCGGACACTACGGCGTCGACAGCCTCGACTACGAAATCGGCTGCGGCGGCGGCAGTTCGTCGGCGCGTGTGTACATCATGACGCTCAAACCTTTGTCGGAAGAGTATCGCGCCTGCCCTGACGTAATGATTACAATGGGCTTCGAAAAAAAGGAAAATGTGTATTACGACTGGTTCAACGAAGCCGGTAACCCGATAAAATCTTCGTCGGACACAATAAAACGGATAAAAGACAACTCCGGCGCAACTCAACAATACCTCGCCCGTCCGTTTTGGCAGGGTATAGAGTTCCCGCCCGACACGGTCAAACTGCATCCGGCAACAGATGCGACGCCGCAAGTCTCCGATATACGCGTGATGCTATGTCCGGAGCCAGGTCGCATTGTCTCTCTGGCGAAATTCCTCGACGTCCAACCTTACGCGACAGGCGCATTGCAATGGTCGTCGACCGGTATGTCGCCCGCAATCTCCGCCTCGACCGGCAATATCAACACGTCGAACTTCCCCAACCGCGGCACATTCGCATACTCCTACACGCACTTCTCGGAATGTTCGACAAGCAGCGCTGTCGGCAAAGCATACGTCTATATCCCCCACGGCAAGATTCCGCCCCGCCCCGACACGGTCGCGTTCTGTCTCGACCAGGCGGGAGCAATTAACGTCAACAAAATCTTCGGTCTCGAACTCGCCGGCAGCTGGATTTTGTCCGATAACGTTGTCGCGGATAACACAGCGACAAACTCCCTCGGCGCAATAATCTTCAACGGTCAAAAAGCGTATCAGGAGACGAAAAACAATACCGCCTACGACGCTATATATCGCGGCGTCTCCGGCAAAAAATTCGTCTTCGAATACGACTACTCCGCCAGCTCCTGCGCCTCCGGAAGAAAAAAGATTGTGGTGATAGTACACGAGTGAGTTAAGAACTAAAAGTTAAGAGTTAAGAGTAGCTGACGCACGCAAAAACCAATATGTCGTCCCTAACGGGACTTAAAGAGTCAGAACTCCTGACTTCTCGCAGAAAACGGGTCAGGAGTTCTGAAATTTCGTTATATTTTTTGCGGTTTAACAGATTAAGACAGCGTCTTTTCGTTTTTTGTTTTCGGTATTTAACTTTTTTGTAATCGTTTTGTAACATCGGTGTTGTTCTTTTGCATCGGAAAATTTGACATATAGATGAATAAAAAGGTAAAACAAAAGATAGCGTTTATACTCTTCAGGAGTTTGAGTTTATGTGTAGTAGGCGTTTTGTTGTGGATACTTGGGTTCATTATTTACAATGGGATAGGGGTCATCAGTTGGGATTTTCTGACAGAATCGCCCTCGGAAGGCATGACTTCGGGCGGCATTTTTCCTGCGATAGTCGGCACGCTTTGTTTGATATCCGGGAGCATAGTATTTGCTTTTCCTGTCGGGATAATGTCGGGTATTTACATCAGCGAATACGCTAAAAACGGCTGGTTTGTGCAATTTATCCGCGTCATGACCAATAATCTTGGGAGTATTCCGTCGATAGTGTTCGGGTTGTTTGGTATGGCGTTGTTTGTAAACATGTTTGGGTTCGGCGATTCGATTATAGCGGGTTCGTTTACTCTTGGGTTGTTGATATTGCCGTTGATAATCCGGACGACGGAAGAAGCGTTGAAAGCGGTTCCCGAATCCTATCGCACGGGCAGTCTTGCATTGGGAGCGAGCAAGTTGCAGACAGTTCTTCGGGTAGTATTGCCGGCGGCGTTTCCGAATATTGTCACGGGTTTGATTCTTGCAATCGGGAGGGTTTCCGGTGAGACGGCTCCGATATTGTTTACGGTAGCGGCATATTTTTTGCCGAAACTGCCGGGAAGCATTTTCGACCAGGTGATGGCATTGCCCTATCATCTGTATGTTGTCGCCACAAGCGGGACGGATATTGAAGCCTCGCGTCCAATCGCTTACGGCACGGCATTGACGCTTGTCGCCATTGTATTCATGATGAATCTTCTTGCGACAAGCTTACGTCATTATTTTGGGAAAAAGATGAAAACAAACTGATTATGCTTGAAACAAAGAATATCAATTTCTATTACGGTAATTTTCATGCGTTGAAAAGTATCAGTATGAAAATGGAAGTCAATACGGTAACGGCTTTTATCGGACCTTCGGGTTGCGGCAAATCGACGTTTCTCCGGCTGTTCAACCGGATGAACGACCTGATTGACGACACTCATCTCACGGGCGAATGTTTGATAGATGAGCGAAATATCTATCACAAATCCGTTCAGGTCGACGAATTGCGGAAGAAGGTTGGCATGGTGTTCCAGAAGCCGAATCCTTTCCCAAAGTCGATATTCGAAAACGTGTCATACGGATTGAGGGTGAACGATGTCCGCGACAAGTCGTTTATCGCTCAACGCGTTGAAGAATCGCTGAAATCCGCCGCCCTCTGGGAAGAGGTCAAGGACAAGTTAAAAAAATCGGCGTTCGCGCTTTCCGGCGGGCAACAGCAGCGTCTTTGCATCGCCCGCGCTTTAGCCGTTTCGCCCTCAATACTTTTGATGGACGAACCCGCTTCGGCGCTCGACCCGATTTCGACTTCCAAAATCGAAGAACTGATTCATTCTCTTAAAAAAGAATATACTATAGTCATTGTGACGCATAACATGCAGCAGGCCGCCCGTGTCAGCGACAAAACAGGCTTTTTTATGCTGGGCGAACTGATTGAATTTAACGATACTAAAAAAATGTTTTTGAATCCCGAAAAGGAACAGACGCAAAATTATATCACGGGAAGATTCGGATGATTTCGAACCTCCCTTAATTGTAAATAAGTTGAAAAGGAATTGAAAATGAGACACGCGGAACATGAATTACAGTCGCTCAAAGACGAAGTGAGCCAAATGTGGAAGCTGGTGCTTTCGCAACTCGAAAAGTCGAAACAGGCTTTTATGGAAGGAGATATCGAACTGGCGCGCGAGATAGCAAGCCGCGAAAAGCGCGTCGACGCTTTCGAATTGAAAATCGACAGCGACTGCGAGAACTACATCGTTCTTTACAGCCCCGTCGCCATCGATTTGCGGCTGGTACTGTCGCTGATAAAAATCAGTATCACGCTCGAACGTATCGGCGATTTTGCCGAAAGCATCGCCCGGCATGTCATCGAAGACGACGGAAATAAACCGGAGGCGCAGGTTGTCGAAGAGTTGCAAATCGAAAAAATGTTCGACACGCTTATCGGCATGTTATCCGACAGTTTCGTCGCGCTTGAGGCTGAAAACACTCGGCTCTCGGGTAAAATCATGGCGAAAGACGACGAAATCGACACAATTTACAGCAATTCGTTTGATATTTTGACCCCTTACCTGCAGAAAAATCCGGAACATATCCGCAACGGATTGAAAATCGCCCTGCTGATGCGCAAACTCGAACGCATCGGCGACCACTGCAATAACATTGTCGAAGAAATAGTGTTCTATGTCGACGCCAAAGTTTTAAAACATTCTGTTCATCGTCTGAATCAGAATTTTCAGGATGAGCAGAATTTTCAGAATTCTGTTCATCCTGTCAATTCCGAAAATTCTGATTAATTTTGCAATATGAATACAAACAATGTAAAAGCGCCGAAAATTCTTGTCGTAGATGATGAACCCGTTATCTGTGAAGTGCTTGAATTTAATTTAGCCAACGAAGGATACGCGATTATCTGCGCCCATTCGGCAGAAGAAGCCTTGAGGAAACTCACGTCCGACTGTTCGCTGATTCTTCTCGACGTCATGATGGGCGGCATCTCCGGCTACAAACTTGCCGAAGCTTTGCGGCATAACAAAAATCCCGTTCCCATTATCTTCCTGACAGCCAAGGATACCGAAAACGATATGCTGACCGGATTTTCGGTCGGCGGCGACGACTACATATCCAAGCCGTTTTCGATAAAAGAGGTGATTGCCCGCGTCAAAGCCGTGTTGAAAAGAACCGGCGCCGACGCCGTAAAAAGCGCAAATAAACTTGTTTTTGACGACGTCGTTATCGATTTTGAATTGAAAGAGATGATTCTCGGCGGCGAAAAAATTGTCCTGACAAAGACCGAATTTGAATTGATTGCGTTTTTGTCCGAAAATCCCGACCGGATTTATTCGCGCGACGAAATCATCGACCGTGTCTGGAAAGATACTCCCTACATCACCGAACGCACTGTTGACGTGCATATCACTCGAATACGCAAGAAACTCGGCAGCAGGTCTTCGCTGATTTCGAACCGCGCAGGATTCGGCTACAGATTTAACCTCTCAACGTGATGAAAACAAATTATAAACAGAAGATTTTCCTGTATTTCCTGTTGATATTCGCAGTGTTTGCCGCAGGTATTTTCGTTGTCGGGCAATTGCGCGAACGAAAATACAAAACCGAAGCGCTGGAAGAAAAGTTAGCCGCTTACGCCGATATTGTCGACGTCGCCATAACGCAACAGCCTGACTTGTCGGGAGTGGACAGTTTGCTGAAACTCTTTCCCCCGAATATCCGCCTGACCCTGATAGACAGGCGTGGAAATGTGTTGTACGACAATGCGGTTACCACAACCAAACTTGCCGAAAACCATTCGCACCGCCCCGAAATCATCGAAGCCGGCAAGACCGGCAAAGGCAGGGACGTGCGTATCTCGGTATCCAACAAAACGGAATACCTGTATTATGCCAAACGCTTCAACGCCTACTACATACGCGTCGCCTTGCCGTACGATATTAAAGTGCGGGACTTCCTGAAACCCGACAATCTTTTTCTGTATTATATCATCATCCTTTTTGCCGGAATGTTGATACTCATCAATCTTGTCGCCGAACGCTTCGGAAAGTCCATCAAACAACTCCGCGATTTCGCCCTTTTTATGGGGGATAATTGCGCCGGCTCGACCAAATTCCCGTCCCTCGATTCTCAATTCCCCGATGACGAGCTTGGAGAAATCGGCTCGAAAATCGCCGAAAACTACTGCCAACTGCAGGAAAACAAGAAGGAAATCGCTCTCGAACGCGAAAAACTGCTGCAACATGTCCACAGTTCGGAAGAAGGCTTGTGTTTTTTCTCCGCCGGACGCTCGGTGGAGTTTTATAACGGTCTGTTTATCCAGTATCTGAATGTGATTACCGACTTGACGAACAGCAATCCGTCAATTGTCTTTACCGACGCGGCATTCGGAAAAGTCGCCGAGTTTCTGTCGAATCGCGAAGCCGGCGATAACGTTTTCGAGGCTTATTTCGAAACGCACATCGATAAACAGGGTAAAAATTTCGCCGTCAGAGTGAACGTTTTCGACGACCGAAGTTTCGAAATCATTATCAACGACATCACTAAACAGGAAAAAACCCGGCGCATGAAACAGGAAATGACGGGAAATATCACTCACGAACTCCGTACGCCCGTCACCGGAATTCGGGGCTGTCTCGAAACAATTCTCGAACATCAACTCGAACCCGAAAAAAAGGACTATTTCATCCGCAGCGCATACAATCAGGTGTTGACGCTCTCGGAACTTATCCGCGACATGAGCTTGATTACTAAAATGGAAGAAGCTCCGCAATCGTTCAAATCCGAAAAAGTTGCGATAGCCGAGCTGCTCTCGAATCTCAAAAACGACATGGAGATTCTTTTGCGCGAAAAAAATATCCGTATGAACTGGGATATTGCCGGAGATGTCGTGGTGAACGGTAACAAAAACCTGCTCTATTCGCTCTTCCGGAATCTGACGGACAATGTTATTCGCTATGCCGGCGCAGATGTCGACATCAATATCTGCAAATTTAACGAGGACAGGAACTTTTACTATTTTTCGTACTCCGATAACGGCGTTGGTATTTCGGGCGAACAGCACCTGAACCGTATCTTCGAACGGTTCTACCGTATCAATGAGGGTCGTACAAGAGATACCGGCGGCTCGGGGCTCGGACTTTCTATCGTCAAAAACGCCGTCGCTTTCCACAAAGGAACGATTGTCGCTAAAAACAAGGCGGGCGGAGGATTGGAGTTTGTCTTTAAATTGAAAATCGAGACTTGAGTGTTTTGTCCGCAGATTTTATGCAGATTGCTGTCGGCGGATTTTGCCCGTTGAATTTTGTTATCTGTCAATCAGTTTTTCTTTTTTCAACTTTACTGAGACATTGTTTTTACCGGCGATTTCTTTGATAACCTTTCCATTCTTCTCAAATTTAACGCTTTGAGTTTTTCCGTTTTTCATTATTCCCGAAACTCTTATTCCGTCTATGGCGGGTAGATTGTAAAATTCGATATTTTCGAAGGCTTT
>JAIRLF010000170.1 GCA_031259655.1 Prevotellaceae bacterium | reverse complement strand
CAATCTGCGACGATTTTTTATTTATCGCGAGAATGTGATTGTCTTCGTATAATATTTCCGGCACGAAAATATCCTGTGCTGCCATTGTTACTTTATTTTTTTCATTCCTGCGGATTTCTATCTTGCAGGAAATTCTCAATTTTCAACTCTCAATTAACATGAGATTAGGTTTATTTGTTCAATTACAGTTTTGCAATCACAGTTTCCGTACCTTTCACGCAATCGCCTTCTTTGACGCAGATTTCCGTTCCCGGAGGGAGAAATAAATCCATCCTTGAGCCGAATTTGATAAATCCCAACTGTTGATTTTGCATAACAAGCTCGCCTTCTTTAACGTAAGTAACTATCCGGCGGGCGACATAACCGGCTATCTGCCGGAAAAGTATTTCGGTAGCGCCCTTATTGTCAACATCTACCACAAATGTCGTACGTTCGTTTTTTTCCGACGATTTTGGATGCCAGGCAACAAGATATTTACCCTGATGATGGCGGAAATATTTCACTTTCCCGTTTACCGGAACCCAATTGATATGCACATTATTAATCGACATAAATACGGACACTTGCAGTCGACGGTCTTTAAAATATTCGGTCTCTTCGACCTCTTTAATAATAACAATTTTGCCGTCGCAGGGCGAAAGCAGAGCGCCCTTGACCGGAGAAAACGAACGGTTCGGAATCCGGAAAAAACGAAACATAAAAACAAAAAGTATAAAAGATATTGCCGCGCAGACCCACAACCAAACATGAGCAAAGCTCCATGCACACGTCAAAAAGATGCCGAAAATAACCCCTGTAACATTCACAAACGTTTTTCCTTCCTTATGTAATCTCATATCTATTTTTAAAATTCTCTAAATTCAACAACTTGATAAAATATTAATATCCAATAAATAAATATACGACAGCGCGAACGGAAAAGCAAACAGAGCGCTGTCGAAACGGTCGAGAACTCCGCCGTGTCCCGGCATAATTTTTCCGCTATCTTTCACGCCGGCAGCGCGTTTCAGCATCGATTCGGTCAAATCGCCGAAAGTGCCGGACAGCGAAATGATTACTGCCAAAGCAAACCAGTGAACCTTGTCGAAAGCATACCGTTCTCCCCAAACGGACAATAGAACAAAAGCCACTGTCAACGAAACGATTATTCCTCCCCAAAATCCTTCCCATGACTTTTTTGGCGATATCCGTTCGAACAGTTTATGTTTACCCTTGCGTCCGAACAGCGTTCCGAAACAGTATGCGCCAACATCGTTGCTCCACAGGAAGATAAAAAGGGCGAGCAAAATCCGGTAATCGTAATTTCCCTCGTGCAGAGTCAATTCTGTTGTCAGCGAAAAAGGCAGGGCGACATATATCACTCCCGCCAGTACGCCGGAAATATTCGCAAACGGATTATCGGACAGAGAATAAAGCTCCGCAATAAATACCCCCGCTACAGGAAAAATCAAAATCCAAAAATAATTTCCCGAAACAATCAATCCGTAACCTTTGAGAAAAAACAGCGCAAACATTACTGTTGCAATCACATAGCCTGATATTTTCCGCAACCGGAACGGTTTTGGTAAAAGCATGCCGTAGAACTCGTGCAGCCCGATAACGATTATAGCTAACAACAGAACTCCGTATCCGACAGGATGCAATATTATTCCCGCCAACAATATGCACAGGAATACTGTGCCGCTGACTGTGCGTGTTAATAAATTGCTCGCCTTCATTCCTGTTTTGCAGATTCCCAAGACCCGTCGGAATCGGGATCGGTTTGAACCGGTTCCAGCAATCCGAGTTCTTCTAATCTGTTATTTTTTCTTTTTCCAAAAATCTTTTCCAGGTCTTCGCTGAAAATCACCTCTTTTTCTAAAAGCAATTCAGCCAAAACAGTGAGGCCGTCCTTATGCTCGATCAACACCGCTTTCGCGAGGCTGTAAGCTTCGTCGATAAATCGTCTTGCTTCGGCGTCGAGCAGTTCCGATGTTTTTTCGCTGTAAGGTTTGCCAAAAGCGTATTCCGACTGTCCCGACGAATCGTAGTAACTCAGATTACCAACCTTTTCGCTCATTCCGAAGTATGCGACCATAGCGTATGCCTGTCGTGTAACTTTCTCCAAATCGCTCAAAGCGCCGGTCGAAATTTTGCCGAAAGTGAGTTCTTCCGAAGCTCGTCCGCCGAGTGTAGCCGCCATTTCGTCCATCATCTGCTCGGTTGTCGTGATTTGCCTTTCGTCGGGAAGATACCATGCTGCGCCTAACGAACGTCCACGCGGGATAATAGTAACTTTGAGGAGAGGATTAGCATGTTCGAGAATCCAGCTGACGGTTGCATGCCCGGCTTCGTGGAAAGCGATTGTGCGTTTTTCTTCTTTGCTGATGAGTTTGCTTTTCTTCTCAAGTCCGGCGATGATTCTGTCGATTGCGTCAAGAAAATCCTGCTTGTCGACAATTTGTTTGTCTTTTCGGGCGGCAATCAAAGCCGCTTCGTTACAAACATTTGCTATATCGGCGCCCGAAAAGCCCGGTGTTTGCCGCGCCAAAAAGTCGATATCGAAACCGGGGTCTAATTTCAGGGTGCGCAGATGGACTTTGAATATGTCTAATCGCTCCTTATATTCGGGCAGGTCGACGTAAATCTGTCTGTCGAAACGTCCTGCACGCATCAGAGCCTTGTCTAATATATCGGCTCTGTTTGTGGCGGCTAACACAATGACTCCGCTGTTTGTTCCGAAGCCATCCATCTCGGTTAGCAACTGATTCAAGGTGTTTTCTCTTTCGTCGTTACTCGAAAATCCGGCGTTCTTGCCACGCGCCCGTCCTACTGCGTCGATTTCGTCGATAAACACTATGCACGGCGCTTTTTCTTTTGCTTGCCTGAACAAATCGCGAACTCGCGAAGCTCCTACGCCTACAAACATCTCGACAAAATCGGAACCCGACATCGAAAAGAAAGGAACATTCGCTTCGCCGGCTACTGCTTTTGCCAACAATGTCTTACCCGTTCCCGGAGGACCGACAAGCAAAACTCCTTTCGGGATTTTCCCGCCTAAATCGGTGTATTTCTTGGGATTTTTGAGGAAATCAACTATTTCCATTATTTCTACTTTGGCTTCCTCGAGACCGGCTACATCATTGAATGTAACTTGCTTCGAATCGGCATCCTTGTCGAAGAGCTGGGCTTTCGACTTGCCGACATTGAATATGCCGCCGCCTCCGCCGCCGCGCGCCATGCCGCGAAACATTATAAACCAAAACAGTATCAGTATGAGCGGAAACATAAGAAATTCCAGTACCCGCCCGAAATAGTTCCGTTCTTCCTTATATAAAAGAGGTATTTTTGTTTCGAGATTTTCCTGCGCTTCGGCGACTTTTGCCTCGCCGTCCCATTCCAAAGGTACTTTGAAATAGAAATGCGGTCCTGTGTAGTTCGAATTGACGTTTATCTTGTCGGAATATTTATATACCCTGTTTCTTTTCAGCTCGATTTCGACGCGTTCGATTTTACCGTTGTTAAGCACGCTTGTTATTTTGTCGATATCGCCATCGGGCAACATTCTTGTTCGCACGTCGTTCCATTGCGTTTCAACAGGACCGTCGCCACTGTTAAACAAGTATATTCCTACTATCATTAATCCTAAAAGCGCATAAAACCAATAGGGATTGAACCGTTTGGGGCTTCTGTTGACTCTTGGAGGCTGATTTTCCATGTTATCCATCGTTATGCGATTTTATCTTCGGGAATTTCGACAGTTTCCGCATCAGCCCACAGCGCTTCCAAAGCGTAATATTTTCTGCACTTTGTCTGGAAAACATGTACAACAACCGAACCGTAATCTAATATTATCCACAAGGCGTTCTCGTCGCCTTGCCGTCTCCACACTTTGAGATTCAATTGTTTAAAGACTTCTTCTTCAACATTGTCGGCAATTGCCTTTACTTGAACTGTGGAATCGGCGCTCGTTACAATAAATGAACTGCAAACAGACTTGCTCAACTTGTCGAGATTGAGATGTACGATATTTTCCGACTTTTTATCTTTCATCGCAAATATGACAGTATCAATCAATTCCGCTTCATCTGTCCCGTTTTGTTTCAATTTTTTCTCTATACTTTTATCCATCAATCTAATGTAAATAATTTCTTAATTTAACTCGCAAAGGTAAAAATAATTCGGCTATATAAATATTTTTTTTGTAAAAAACTTATTATCATGTGTTTTGATGACGATATTATCAGCAAATTACAAGAATTTCACTATTCTTATACCGGAAAATCACGATGAATTGTCCAAGATAGATGCTTCCGTTATTTCTCGGAAGCTTAACCGTATGCCGATTATAAAATTCGTGTAATTAAAGAATGGGATAATTATTTATTTATAACTCCTGCTATAAATTAAAAAGAGATTAGCGTCGCGCTAATCTCTTTCTTAAACAATCGAACTAAACTATGAAAACTAACTTTATTAAAACTAAATTTATTTATTATTTATCCTTTCTTAAATTTTCTGTATATATGATTCACTCGATGATAAATGGTTTAATGTAAATGAAATTTTTTTTCGACGAATTGTGTATATCTTTAAATATCTTCATATTAAAAGATGATTTTTTGGGGGGAGAATATATCCTGTCTCACAATTTTGACGCATTACGTCGTTGTTTTTGCATAATTTCCATTATAAGGACGAGGGCATGCAACGTTTCGCAAAAGTTTTGCATCTATATGTCATGATATGGATTAATTTTATTGTTTATGAAAATTTTTGTTTGGGCGTTTAGATTATTATTTATTGCTATTATGGCGGCATTTTCGGGAACAGCTTATGCACAGTCGCATAAATACACTATTTCGGGATATCTCAAAGACGGTTCAAGCACCGAATCGCTTATCGGGGCATCGATATACAATCAAGCGAACAAGTTAGGCACTTCGAGCAATCAATACGGTTTTTACAGTTTGACCCTGCCTGCGGGCGATGTTGAACTGATATTTTCGTACGTTGGTTATGGTACGAATATACAAAAGTTTAATCTAAAAAAAGACACTCTACTGAACATCAATCTCAATGCTTCGGAATATTTGGGCGAAGTGGAAATCACAGCAACCAAAACCGCAAGTATTCGGAACACCACGCAGATGAGTTCGGCAAACATACCCGTTACGCAAATCAAGGCTATTCCGGCATTTTTCGGAGAGGTCGATGTGTTGAAAGTCTTGCAGTTGATGCCCGGCGTACAGTCGGGAAGCGAAGGAAGCAGCGGCTTGTACGTGCGTGGCGGCGGTCCCGACCAAAACCTGATATTGCTCGACGGCGTACCTTTATATAATGTATCGCATCTGTTCGGCTTTTTCTCGGTTTTCAACGCCGATGCGATTAATAATGTAGAAATATTCAAGGGCGGTTTTCCCTCCTATTATGGCGGGCGCGTATCGTCGGTGGTCGATATCAACATGAAAGAAGGCAATATGCAAAAGTTTCACGGCGAGGGAAGCGTCGGATTTATTTCGGCGAAGATGACCCTCGAAGGTCCGATTATCAAAGATAAGACATCGTTCATAGTATCGGCGCGACGCACGTATATCGATTTGTTATTGAAACCGATAATAGCGTCGGCGCAGAGCGGTTCCAGCGAAAAATTCGACGTCGGATACTATTTCTACGATTTGACGGCGAAGATTAATCACCGTTTTTCGGCGAAAGACCGTATCTATCTAAGTCTCTACACAGGCGATGACAAATTCTATGCCGACAGCGAGTTTAACAGCAACTACCACACCAACAAGTCGGAGTATAATTCCAAGCTTTCGTGGGGGAACATAATTACGGCGTTCCGGTGGAATCATCTGTTTACCAACAAACTGTTCAGTAATACCACCATCACGTACAGCCGTTACCGTTTCCTTACGGATATCGAATCGCGGGAGACATACGAATATACCGATTATTCGTATGAGCCGCCGAAAACATCCATCAAAACAGATTATTACGGAGCGAATTACAATTCGGGCATCAAGGACTGGAGCGCGAAAATAGCGTTTGATTATATTCCCTCGCCCAACCATTACGTTCGTTTTGGCGCGTCGGCTATATATCACACTTTCAACCCGGGAGCTATGGCTTTTACCGACACTCGTATCTCTGCCAAATATGGCGCTCAAAGCGTGTATGGCTTTGAGTATAGCGCATATATAGGCGACGATGTCAAATTAACCGACCGGCTCAAAACTAATCTCGGATTGCACTGGTCGGGATTTTCGGTGCGCGACCGGTTCTATAATGTTTTGCAACCCCGAGTTTCGGCGCGGTATTTGCTTACGGACGAGGTCTCGATGAAAGCGTCGTATTCGCGTATGGCGCAGTATATTCACCTGTTGACAAATTCGAATATCGGACTGCCTACCGACTTGTGGGTTCCGGCGACCGACGTTCTGAAACCGCAAACCTCGCATCAGGTTGCCCTTGGGATTGTTCGCGATTTTGCGGGAAAATACGAAATCAGCATCGAAGGATATTATAAAACAATGAAAAACGTCCTCGAATATAAAGAAGGCTCCTCGTTTATCAATACCGATAACAATTGGGAAAACAAGGTCTTGCAGGGCAACGGTACAAGTTACGGAGTAGAACTGTTTGCCCGCAAAAATCTCGGTTCGCTGACGGGATGGCTGGGATACACTCTGTCGTGGACAGACCGGCATTTCGCGCAACTTAACGAAGGTAAGCCGTTTTGGTATAAATACGACCGCCGTCATGACCTCAGTCTTGTCGTAACAAACCGTTTCAGTAAACGAATCGAAATGTCGGGAACATGGGTCTTCGGTACGGGAAACTGTATTTCGATTCCCATCGCGGTTTATCAATTGCCCGACCCTGTGGCGCTTCCTTCGACAATTCACAACGAATATTACGATTTCAGCAAACGCGGCAATTACCGTATGGAACCGTATCATCGTATGGATGTGAGCATCAGCTTTATCAAACAACGAAAAAAGACCGAACGGCGTTGGGTTATCAGCGTTTTCAATGTATATAACCATAAAAATCCGTTTTATATGGATATTCGCGCACAATATTCGCAGGACAATAATTACAGAGAATTAAAGAGATACGAATATGTGCAATACAGTTTGTTTCCCATAATTCCTTCTGTCAGTTATCAATTGAAATTTTAAAAGTGTTATGTATAATAATTTTACAAATATGAAAACATCTATAATTCGAAATGTCGCGTTCGCAATATTGATTTTGTTTGTTGCGGGATGCGACGAGGATGCGTTTGTTAAAATAATTGAGGTCGAACAGGCTGATTTTCCGCCTAAACTCGCGGTGAGGGCTATACTCGACACCGACAACGGCGGAACTTTCACTTTTTCGATGACAGAAGCTCATTCGATAGGATATTACGAGACATTTAAGGCTGAGCAACAGAATATTGTCCACAACGGAACGGTGCGTTTGTTCGAGAACGATTCAACAATATTTTCGTCTTCGGGAGAGTTTAACATTTCAGGTATGAATTATACTTTCCATAATATCTCGGCGGTCGCCGGACGTACCTACCGCCTCGAAATGGATATCGAAGGCTACGATAAGGCTACAGCAACGGCAGTTATGCCCGATGCGCCGCTGATTTCCGACCTGTTTGTCGACGTCGAACATCCTGTCAAAAAAAATAATATCAGATATGTTCCTTCGCTTTCGACAAATGCGGCATACGATTTTTCCAGCTATTATGTGCCTTTCAGCTTGAATATCACAGATAATACTTCGTCGCCGGATTTTTATTCTTTCCAAATAGAATATTATAGCATAGTGAAATACGAATACGAAGGTTATGATTTGGTAGAAGATACAATAACCGGATTACAATCTATTTATACTTCAAATCTTGCATTGATACAGGATAATCCCGACGTCGAAAGCGCAGATTTAATGATGGAAGGCGAAAATGTGGATTTATACGGTTTCGGTTTGATGATGCTGACCGATGCGACTTTTGCAAATACGGATACCCGTCTCGATTTGTATTGTTCGGAAGATATAGTACCCGGTAAAGAATCCTATCCCGGTCCGTATGACGATAAATCTTCGGGGGAACAGCTCGTTAGAAATACTTTGATTGTAGGACATCACACCGAGGAAGCTTTCAAACAGTATCGCAGTATGGTGTTTCAACTTGCCGGACTTGGCTTTTTTTCCGAACCGGTATACATCACTTCCAATATGGAAAATGCTTACGGCGGCTTTTCCGTCCAAAATACCGTGAGAATTGTTTTGTTCGAGGCTAAAGTCGAATATCCGTAGAGACCCGTAGTGTTTCACGAGAGGGCATTTGTATCTGTAAAGTGCAGATAATCCGATTTGTGACAAGTCAAGGACGATGAAAATTGCACAATAAGCTTTTTGCTCTTCATATCCTCTATGCTTTTCCCTGTCAAAAAAAATTAATTCGCTACATTAAAGCCTCGGAAGGAGCCTTGAAGAAATTAATTCGTGTCACAAAAACGTTGGAAGTGCGTCATAAAACATTACGACGGTACAACAAACCTTTGACTGTTACCATTAGAGTGTAATGGTGTGCAAAATAAAATTTTTTTTGACACATCGAAATGTTCATGGTCGTACCGGAACGCTTTGGAAGCATCCCTTACGAAATTAACGAGCTCTACCAACACTTCGATGACGCGTCATAAAGAATTATGACGCGCTTCCAACGCTTTAACAGCGCGTCAAAACGTTTTCAAGGCGACTTTTGACGCTCTTTAGTCTTTTATTTACGATTTACGACTTACAATTTACGATTTAC
>JAIRLF010000156.1 GCA_031259655.1 Prevotellaceae bacterium | reverse complement strand
CAGACCAAACAGTCTGTCACGGCGGAACGCTTTCCGACATATCTTTGAGCGGAACGCCTTCCGGCGACGTTACGTTTTCGTGGACAGTGGACAATAATCATACCGCCGCAGGCTTGTCGTCACCAACAGGTAGCGGCGCGACAATCACATTCGGCAACGCGGTCAATAACACTACAAGTCCGATAACGGTCAAGGTTACAGTAACACCGATTATCTCATCTATGCCGGCATGTATCGGAGTTTCGGAGACGTTTACGATAACGGTGAATCCGAAACCGACACTGAATAACATTCCTGCATCTCCGACAATTTGCTCCGGCAAGACATTCAATTACGGTCCAACAAGCGGAACGACAGGTACGACAATTACATGGTCTCGCCCTGCAGTGTCCGGTATCACAGAAGCGGAGACGACCAATCAAACGGGCGAGGTCAACGAAACGCTGACCAACACAACGACAAATGCGATTGATGTAACATACACATTCAAACTTACTACTACTACAAACGGCTGTGAGAATACGCAGTATGTAACGGTAAAGGTGAATCCGAAACCCGATGCGGGAACAATAAACGGCGCAACGGAGGTATGCATCAACAGCACAATTCCTCTGACGTCAACGGGCCCGAGCGGCGGCGTATGGCGCAGTGAAGACATGTCCATAGCAACGGTCGTATCGGACGGAACAGTCACAGGCGTATCAACAGGCGTGGTAAAAATCTGGTATGTGGTAACCGATGCGAACGGTTGCAGCGACAGCGTCTCTATAACAATAACGGTAACAGACGAACTCGATTATCCGGATATTCGTCTTCGTCTCTGTTCGAGTGTCGGCACAGTGAATCTGTCGAAGTATCTTGATACTGTCGGCGTACAATCCGTATCGTGGTCGGGCATCTCAATATTGCCGAACGGCGAACTTGACGCGTACGGTCTCCACTCGCCGGGCACGTATACTTTTAAATATACTGTAACTGCCGGCTGTCTCAATACAACGAAAGTCCGGAAAGTATACGTCAAAATGCTCGGCGCCGGCGAATCGCCACACTTCCGCGATACGGTAAAAATATGCTACAAACAGGCTCAGACAGTAAATATCAATCAACTGTTCGGTCTCGAATCGGGCGGGATGCTGTCGCCCGAGCCGGCTGTCGCGCCGTACGTTACGCAGACTTCGCACGGCGGAACGATATTCGACGGAAAGGCGTTCTACGAGGCAACACCAACTAAGGTTCCCTATCATGGCGCCGACGTGGTGATGGTAACATTTACGTACATGCCGGCGGGATGCCTCACCGGAAAGACGTATAAACTCGTTATTGTGCTGACGGATAAATTATGAGATTTGGGCACGATTTGGGCACGCAAATTTTAGCACGCAGATGACACAGATTTGAGGGATTTTCACAGATTTTCATGGTACGGAACGTGGAGACGCAAAATATTGCGTCTCTACAAATCGACGCCCTTGACCTTGCGTTCTTTGCGTATGCCGTTGCGTTCTTTGCGGTTAATTTTCGACAACGCCATAATCTCCTCCTCCTGCGTCAGCCACTTTTAACTCTTAGTTTTTAGTTCTTAACTCCTAAAGCCCTGTTATTTTTTTAATTTCATTAAGTTTGTTTAGCGCTTCAATTGGGGTAAGGCTATTGATGTCTATTTTTTTCAGTTTGTCGCGTATATCTTTAAGCACGGGGTCGTCTAACTGGAAGAAGCTCAATTGCAAGCCTTCTCTATGCGAAGCGATGTCGGCGACAGGTTTTTCGAGAGAATTATGCGATTTCTCCAGTTCTTTCAGTATCTCTTCGGAGCGTGTAACGACGCTTTTGGGCATACCTGCCATGCGGGCGACATGTATTCCGAAACTGTGCGCCACGCCTCCCGGAACAAGTTTACGCAAGAATATAACCTTGCTGTTCATCTCTTTCACCGTAACATTATAGTTTTTGATGCGGGCGAAAGAATTTTCCATTTCGTTCAGTTCGTGGTAATGCGTAGCGAACAGAGTTTTAGCTTTTGCCGTCGGATGTTCGTGAATATATTCGACCAAAGCCCAGGCAATTGATATTCCGTCGTAAGTACTTGTGCCGCGTCCTATTTCGTCCAGCAGTATCAGGCTTCTATCCGACAGATTATTGAGGATGCTTGCCGCTTCGTTCATTTCCACCATGAAAGTCGATTCGCCCTGCGAGATATTGTCCGAGGCGCCCACGCGTGTAAATATCTTGTCCACAATCCCTATAGTCGCCGCTTGTGCGGGAACAAAACAGCCGATTTGCGCCAGCAGGACAATCAAAGCCGTTTGCCTCAGGATAGCCGATTTTCCCGACATATTAGGTCCTGTGATGATTATTATTTGCTGATTTTCGCGGTCTAAGAACAAATCGTTTGCGATATATTTTTCGCCCGGAGGCAGGAGTTTTTCCACGACAGGGTGTCTGCCCTGCTTTATGTCAATCACACTTTCGTTATTGATGACAGGCTTACAATAGTTTGATTTCGAAGCAAGTTCGGCAAACGAGAGCAAGCAGTCCAATTGAGCAATAAGATTCGCATTCATTTGGACGGGCGTGATATATTCGACCAGCGCCGTTATCAAGTCGCTATAGATTTGCTGTTCGAGGATAAGGATTTTCTCTTCGGCGCCCAAGATTTTCGCCTCATATTGTTTTAACTCTTCGGTGATATATCGTTCGGCGTCGACCAGAGTTTGTTTTCTTATCCATTCGTGAGGGACTTTATTTTTGTGGGTATTACGGACTTCGATGTAATAGCCGAATACGTTGTTGAAACTCACTTTAAGCGAAGGGATTCCGGTGGCTTCGATTTCTCTTTGCTGTATTTCGGCAAGAACTTCTTTGCCTCGAGACGAAATATTTCGCAGCCCGTCCAATTCTTGATTAACTCCTTCTGCGACAACAATTCCTTTGCCAATTTGCCCTGCCGGTTCCGGCACAATTTCTTTGCCGATTTTCTCGCAGATAGCAGAACAGGGGTTTAGCTGGTCGCCTATTTGCCGCAATATTTCATTGTCGGCGGCAAGGCAGGCGTTTTTTATCGGCACACAGGCTTGCAAAGCAATTTTCAACTGTATGACCTCTTTAGGGTTTACCCTGCCGGTAGACGTCTTTGAGATGATGCGTTCGATGTCGCCTATTTCCAATATTTTATTGTATATAAAATCCCTTATATCAGGATTTTTCATGAAAAAATCGACTACATTGAGACGGTCATTGACGGTTTTGACCTCTTTTAGGGGGAGAGCTATCCAACGCCGCAATAAACGCGCTCCCATCGGGGATATTGTCTTATCTATTATGTTCAGCAACGATTTTGCGTTTTCGTTTTGAGAGCCGAACAGTTCGAGATTCCGGATTGTGAACTTGTCGAGCCAGACATAACGCTCTTCTTCGATTCGCGAGATAGATACGATATGCGAAAGTTCGTTATGTTGAGTGAGTTCGAGGTAATATAAAATAGCGCCTGCCGCTGTTTGCCCGTTAACTAACTGTTCGATACCAAAACCTTTAAGCGAGGTTGTCTGAAACTGTTGCAACAGTTTTTCCCGCGCCGAATCCGTCACAAAAAACCATTCGTCGACCTTGTAGGTATAATATTTTTGCCCGAAATATTCGTTAAAAAGCGATTCTTTTCCTTTTTGGAAGAGAATTTCCTTCGGCATAAAGTTACTCAGCAGTTTATCGACATAGTTTGCCGTTCCTTCGGCGACATAAAATTCGCCGGTCGAAATGTCGAGAAAAGCGACGCCGATAGAAGTCTTGTCGAGATGAACGCAGGCGAGAAAATTATTTTCGCGGTGTTCCAAAATATTGCTGTTGAACGACACTCCGGGCGTTACTAATTCCGTAACGCCGCGTTTGACAATGGTTTTGGCGCTTTTCGGGTCTTCCAGCTGGTCGCAGATTGCAACCCGCTGACCCGCTCTTACTAATTTCGGCAAATACGTATCCATAGCATGGTACGGGAAACCTGCCAGTTCGATATGTCCCGTCCCGTTTGCCCGTTTTGTCAATGTAATACCAAGTATATCACTTGTTTTTATTGCATCTTCTCCAAATGTTTCGTAAAAATCACCTACTCTGAAAAGCAACAAAGCATCGGGATGTTTTGCCTTCACTCCGTAATATTGTTTCATCAATGGGGTTTCCGCTACTCTGTTTCTTTCGTTTTTCGACATCTTATTCGCGTTCTAAAGGTTTTCTTTTATTTTTTCGTCCAACTTTTCGCCAAACAAATCTTTTCCTATGATTTCACTGTCTCGGCTAATCAAATAATTTGCAGGCAATTTTGTTATATTATACAGTTTCAGGGGATAAGTCCGGTTGCCGGTGAAATCGCAGACATTTATCCATGGAAGTTTTTGCGTATTAATAGTTTGCAGCCAATTTCCACGGTCTTCGTCCAAGGATATTTGATATATTTCAAATCCCTCGGACTTATATTTTTCGTATATCGGCAACAATTCGTTGTTGTTAAGCGCCGTAACCTTATCTTGCGAAGACCAGAAGTTCAGAAGCACAAGTTTTCCTTTCAACCCCAACAACGATATTTGCCGTCCGGTTGCATCGGGCAGTTTAACCTCCGGAATTGAGGTCTCCTCAGCATTGTTAAACAAATTTTGGATAGCGTTAGCGCTGATTATACGATTGTAATCGTCGCGCAATTGCAGAACGTATGGCGAACGGGGATATTTTGTTT
>JAIRLF010000394.1 GCA_031259655.1 Prevotellaceae bacterium | reverse complement strand
GGATACAATTTAATTGCTTTAGTGTAAGCCTCGATAGCCTCGGGCATTTTGTCCGACAAGCACAGGATATTTCCGTGATTATAGTGCAGATAAGCGAAATTAGGGTTCAGCGATTCCAGTTTATCCAAATCGTTGTTTGCTTCTTTATAGTCGTAGACATGTCTGTTGATAGCGCTTTTTGAGCTTACGACATTATTTTCGAGGCTCAGTTTCGGTATCGAATTTTCGATTTTCGAGATATAATCAATCATATCGCTTTGGACGACGCTACGGTTCAGATAGTAGAAAATGTTAGACGGGTCGAGCGATATAGCCTTGGTATAGTAACCGATAGCGCTCGAAAACTGTTGAGTCTGCGCCTGCGACATTCCTTTGATAAAATATCCCAAAGCTTGCATTTTGTTGTCGTTGCTGCGGATAAGTTTTTCGGACACAGCCTCCATTTCGTTGACCACAGTATCCGAAATTTCGATATTCAGATTCGACAATGCCACATTTTCCAGACCTTCGGACTTCAAAAAGTCGTCTATCAAAGGGAAAAAGTACTGTTTATCAAGAGCGAGAGCCGATTTCGGCGCGCCTTCGGTCAATTTGAACATGGGCTGAATCATAAGAGCGATATTTCTATTTTCAAGACGGTTGCTAAATGTTTTCTTTGTGAAATCGGCGTCTAAGGCGAGCAATTTGTTGAACATTTTGCTTGTGTCGGCAAACAGCGAGAACACGCTGTCGGAAGCCTCTTTACGGAACTGAGCGATTTTTTGTTGCGCGATATCGTAGTCTTTGCGGGCGTTTTCGTAGTCGCCGATTTGATTTTTAGCAATCGAACGGTTCATGTATGCAGTTGCAAAATCGGGATACAGTTCGATAGCCTTAGTATAGTCTATGATAGCGGCATGATAGTCGTTCAGTTCGATTTCGACGGCAGCGCGGTTGAAATACACCAACACATTGTCGGGATTGATATCCATCACATGCCCATAGTCCTCCAAAGCATTATTATAATCGCCTATTTGCGAACGAATCAGCGCTCTGTTGTAGTAACTGAGCGCATTATACGGGTCTAAAGCGATTACTTTTGTCAAATCGTTCAAAGCGCCGGTCAAATCGTCTTGGGAGTATCGCACTAAGGCTCTGCTAAAGAAGACGAACGAGCTTGTCGAATCCAGTTTGATTGCATAGTCGAGGTCTTTCATTGCTTTTTGATTTTCGTTGCGTGCGGCATAAATACGCGCTCTACGGATATATCCGTTAGGGTCGAAAGCGTTGAAATATATCGCCTTATTATAATCTTCCAAAGCTTTTACCGTGTCTTTGCTCATCAAATATGCCGTTCCGCGGTTCACAAAAGCGTCGCTCGAATTAGGTTCATGACGCAAAAAGATATTGAAATCTTCAATCGATTTATCGAATTTTTGCGACATCAGGTAAGTGATACCTCTCGAAAAATGGATTCCAACATTATCGGGTCTCAACGCCATGGCGTATTCATAATCCTTCATCGCTTCGTCGAAACGATTTAGTTGCGAATAAGTTATCGCTCTGTAATGATATGCTTGAGTGTAAACGGGATTAATCTGCAAGGCTTTGTTGAAATCCTGCAATGCCCCGATATAATCGTTAAGGTTATATTTTGCAATTCCTCTAAAGAAATAGCCGTCGTACAGACTGCTGTCTGCTTGAATCAAAATACTAAAATCGGTAATTGCGTACGCATATCGCGAATTAATCAAATGGTCGCGTCCGCGGTTGAAATAGTAATATTTATCGTATTGTGCAAACGAATAACTACTTACGGTTAGAAACAGTAACAGGGCAATATTTTTTACGAAGTCTTTCACATTCATATATCTTATAATCAAAAATCGCACAAAAATAATAAAAATTAATAATTAAACGGATAATTTATTCCAAAATGCAGGCTAAAATTATCTTTTTTGAACCATTTATTCGGCATAATTGCCCTGTTTCCAGAGGGTAAGCCGGGGTTGTAAATTTTGAATCCCGAATCGAACCGAAGTATAAAATAATCGAAATTCAACCTCAGTCCCAAGCCTGTATTCAGCGCTATTTCCTTATAAAAACGGTCGAAACGGAATCGTGCGCCTTCGCGCGTATCCAGTGCGCTCAAGCTCCAAACATTTCCGGCGTCGGCAAACAGTGCGCCTTCGAATTTCCAAAAAAGAGGAAAACGATATTCGGCGTTTAACTCAATCCGCAAATCGGCAACCTGATTGGGAAACAAGTCTATAGAATCGGACGGCACCGAGCCGGGTCCTACGCTTCTAACTTGCCAGCCTCGCAAACTGTTCGCTCCGCCCGAATAAAACATTTTCTCGAAAGGCATTGAAAGCGAGTTCCCGTACGCTTTCCCTATCCCGAAATAGAAGCGGTAGACTACCGAACTCGCCGTATTGACCGGACGGTCGTAAACCAGATTCATATCGCCTTTAATGTATTGGCTGTATGGCATTCCCGCCACAAGATGTCCCAGATTTTCGTCCTTTCGCATCGTTTGTTTAAAAAGGCTGAGAAAATTTCCGGCGATATCGCCGTTTATCCTGTAATTCCAAAAACTTTCTCTACGCCAGCGATTCCGTCCGTTTTCGGGCTGATTGCTATAAATAAACGAGCCTGTCATCCCGAGTACGAAGTGGTTGGAATACATATTTTTCAGGTATGGATTATTGATGCTTTCGTAAAATTCGGGACTTAACTTATACATCTTTATCATATTGAAGTCTAAAAGATTAAATTGAAAAGTATGCGTTTGCGAACTTTTCCACCTGTAACCAAACCGGAAATTGCCTATCGCACGGGTATAATCGGGACGTTGCTGATATACGTACGAAGTGCTGAATTGAGTGTGAGGAACTTGAGTCTTGAAATATCCCAACGATACCGGCATCAGAAAACGGGGAATGTCAAACGAAATGCCGCCGTTGTATTCCTGCGACGACAAGTGCGAAGAACCGAAACTGCGCTGAAACACTCCTCTGAAATCGAGATTGAAAACTTCGGCGCCCTTAAACAGATTTTTGTGCCTGTAACTGAGACCGGGCGAAAATCCAATCATATTGGACGCGTTCGTAGATAACTCGACATCAACTTCGTAGGACTGTATCTTGAGCGGGTCCAAGAATATAAGGCAATCGATAAGTTCTTCGCCGGCTTCGCGAAACTGTATTGTTACGGATTTGAACAATGCCAGCCCCGAGAGGTTATTGTGCGTCTTTTGGACTTTGTCTTCGCTGTATACATCGCCGCTGTCCAACAGGTTAACACGCGACATAACGCCCGGTTTGAGATTCCGGTCATTTTTGTACAACAAATACATATCGCTGTATTGCAGAGTGTCGAACGTCTTTGTATAAGCCGAATCGGTTACGGCAAGCAGAGAATTGTAATTCGTATAGATGTAAACATTATTTATCTTATACACAGGATAGCTGGTCTCGATTCTTTTGCCATTTTCCATTTTGGTAAGCGCCGGAATTATCATTTTCAGATTGACTTCCATATTTCCTGCAGCGCTGTCGGCTTGAAATTTGATGAAACTCTTATTAAAAGTATAATAGCCGTTATTTCGCAGACGGTTGGCGATAGCTTCTCTTTCGCGGTCGAGCATGTTTGCCGATAGCCGTCGCCCGCGTCGTAACCGAGAGGTGTCCGAAAGCACAAAACGCTTTATCACTGTGTCGTATATGTCGTATTCGATATTGCGTATGAGGTACGAACTGCCCGGAGTGATGCAATAATATACCGTAGCTTTTTTCTTGTTGTAAACAACCGAATCTTTGACCCTTGCATTATACAGTCCCAAATTCCGCATATACACTTTGATATTGCTGATACTGTATTTGACCAAGGTCGAATCGAAAATAACGGGAGCCTCGCCCCATGCCTGCAATTTGCGGTTCAACCATTTGGCTGTATCTTTACCCGAAAGGTTATACAATCCCAAATGAAACCTGAACATATCGTTACGGTTAGGACGCTGATGGACATACGACTGGATTTCGTCTTCGGATAAAAGCCTGTCGTTTTTGTCGATAACGATGATTTTATTCTTTCTCAACAAATAACTGCCGTCGGGAACTTTTCGCGTCGAACTGCACGAAAACAACAATGTCCCTGCAAACAATATGGCAATGATACAAAAAAATGTTCTTTTAACTGTATGATTACCTCTGAATTTCATTTCGCAATCTGTGATTGAAGAATATTGTTGTATTGTTCGGTATTACTCAAGATATTGCATGCTTCGTCGAACTGTTTGTCTCTTCTTAGCAATGCTTCCAAACGTCCTTCTTCGTAATAGTATTTCTCCGAAATTTCTTCACGTAAAATAGAAATCAACTCTTCCTGATTTATTCTGAGGTCTTTGGATTTATCGTGTTTTAACAGAGTCATCAGAGTGTCGAATGTCTCTTTTGCATTATCGTAATATTTCTCCTGTTTTGCGGTGTTAATCAGCCGTCTCATCGTTATTTCCGATGCGGTTTGATAGTCGTATTCTTTATCGGACAAATAGTTGATGAAATCCTGATAGTCGCTTTCGGAAAACTCAAACTTGTCGGGAGTATCGGCTGTGGGATGCGTCTTGAAATATTCGATGGAATACTTAAATATCAGATTTTTCCGAATCAAACTTATAGCCATTGGCGAATATTCTTCGCCTTCTATCACAACATCGGGGCGAACTCCCCCACCGTCAAATACTTTGCGCCCGTTCTTTGTCCGGAACTCCTTTTTTAGCGAATCGGGGATAAACGACACGGAACCGTCGCTGCTGAACGTCGCAAAATTATGCGCCTGCACGCACCGCCCGCTTGGGATGTAATATTTTGCTATGGTGTACGTTAACTGTGCGTCGTAGCCTACCGGACGAACGCTTTGAACATAACCTTTCCCGAAGGTGTTTGTGCCGACAATCAGGCCTCTGTCCAAATCCTGAATCGTTCCCGAAACAATTTCGGAAGCCGAAGCCGAACCGTTGTCTACCAATACTATCAGAGGCAAATCGGGCTCAACCGGATTCTCGCGCGTGAGGTATCGTTCTTCGGTATCTTTTTTCTTTCCCGAAGACGTTACTACGGTTAACCCTTTTGGCAGGAATAAGTTAAGAATATTGACGGCTTCGACTAAAGGACCGCCTCTGTTCCCTCGCATATCAAGTATCAGCGATTTCAATTTGCCGGTAGCCCTGAACTCTGTCAGCACATTGCGGATTTCGTTGCAACTTCCGATAGTGAACGACGGAAAACGTATATAACCGGCGCCATTGTCGTATATTTTCGAAAACGTAACGCTTGGCATACGTATGTTCTCTCTTGTGATAGACAGCTCTACCGATTCGCCGGTGCGCAGTTTCCTGACTTTCAGCTTGACTACAGTGTTAGCGTCGCCTTTCAACAGACTGCTCGCTTTGTCAACGCTCATCTCGGCTGTAGACTGACCGTTGATTTCTACGATTTTATCTCCGGCAACCAAACCGGCTTTGTCTGCCGGCAAATTTTTGTACGGACCTGCGACAAGAATACAGGCACTGTCTTTCTGTATCAATGAACCGATTCCGGCATATTTCCCTGTTGTCTGGAAATCAAAGTCGGTCTGTTCTTCCGCCGAAACAAATTTTGTGTAAGGGTCGAGATGCTCCGTTATCCCCTCCAATGCATACGCTACCAACTGTTCCGTCGAAAGACTGTCGATATAATTATTCTGAAGCTCGCGAAGCGCCGAAAAGAAAATATCAAGGTTTTTTGTGATATCAAAGTCCTTCGATTGAGCGAAAATACCGCTCGCAATGCTCGTAAAGGTAAGTACTATAATAAGTTTTCTAAAATATGACATATACTGTGTTTAAAAAAATATTTTGCAAATTTATATTAAATTCTTTTATCAGGCTTTTGTTTTGGATAAGTTTTTGATTTTTCACGAAAATGTCTGCGAAAACTGCGTAGTGTCAAGCCAACGCTCGGTCGTCATTTCGAGGAGCGTAGCGAACCCGCCTTTTCGTCATTGCGAAGAACGTAGCGACGAAGCAATCCATGTTATTATCAACGATCTTCTGATTGCTTCGTGCCTCGTAATGACGAAAGCAACTAAGCAATCAGGATTAGCGTCTCAAAAAAAGATTTAGCCAACTATCCGGCATCTTTGTTGTTCTCAATATTTATGGTTTTTAACGTTTAATTTTGTATATATGAGATTGGTCAGTATTTTTTTAGTTCATTACCTTTTGTTTCCGGCATTCGGCGTTACGGTTTTGCATGCTCAATTGCCGGACAGTTCGGACAGAAATCAGCCTGTAAGCCTCGATTCGACGCTTGCCGCCACGTCCGAACAGGCTTTGCCTTCCGATTCGTCTCAATTAAAAATATTGCAGGAACAGTTATTGGAAAGCAAACTCAACGAAATGAACCTCCGCATGGAAATGGAACAGTTGAAGTTAGTCGCATATTCCGCCGATTCGGTCAAAATGGCTGAGCAAAAAGTCCGTATCGATTCGTTGCGGAACGTAACCAAAGGAATCCCCGTAGTGATAGAAGGCGATACCTTATTATATGTATATACGAATAAAGGCGGGCTTTCGCCGGCGGGAAGAGTCGCCCAGATAGAGGACATCCTTCTCCGTTTAGGAAAAGAATACCGGTTGAAACCGGATTCCGTTTTTCTGCTCACGGAAGATGCGTTTACCGATATTGTTTATGAAGAGCAAATCATTGTTTCCGTAACCGACAAGGACGCGATGTGGATGAATACTCCCCGCGGAAAACTTGCCGAAGAATACCGCACGAAAGTCGTTGCAGAATTGAAAGTCCTGCAACATAAATATGGTCTGAACCAGCTTATCAGGCGCATCCTGTTTTTGGCGCTGGTGATGCTGGCGCAATATGTTTTAATCCGTTTGACCAATCGCTTTTACAAAAAACTGCGGGTCAAGATAGACGATATCAAGTTATTTTTTCTTAAGCCCCGTTTTGTCAAAAACTACGAATTTCTGAGTGTCGATAAACAGAAAAAGTTGCTGATAGCGCTTTCAAATATCGTACGCTACATTTGCATTTTTATCCAGTTGATATTCTCCATACTGATTATCTTCAGCATTTTTCCGCAAACCGAGTCCCTTGCCATGCAACTACTTTCCTATATCCTGAATCCGTTGAAGAAGATGGGAATCGCTTTCGTCGATTATATCCCGAACATATTTACGGTTATAATAATTTGGCTGATTATAAAATATATCATCAGGGGAATAAAATACCTGACCGACGAAATAGCCGGCGAACGGCTGAAGATTAACGGTTTTTATTCCGACTGGGCAAAGCCGACCTACAACATTGTCCGTTTTTTGCTGTACGCTTTCATGATTGTGCTTATTTATCCCTATCTTCCCAATTCACAGTCGAAAGTGTTTCAGGGTGTGTCTGTTTTTCTGGGATTAATTGTTTCGTTCGGTTCGAGTTCGGCTATTGGGAATTTAATTGCCGGAATGATTATCACATATATGCGCTCATTCAAAATCGACGACCGGATAAAAATCAATAACATGATTGGAAATGTTATTGAAAAAACGCCGATTGTTACCCGAATACTGACTGTA
>JAIRLF010000322.1 GCA_031259655.1 Prevotellaceae bacterium | reverse complement strand
ACAATGCATATGTCGTTGACATAAAAAACGGTGTGGATTTTTTCTTAACCGTAGTAATCAAATGTAACAAAACCGGTATTTTTGGCGAACAATATTACAAATACGACGAAATAGGACTGTCGTTTATGAAAAACATCAGCAACCTGATTCATCAGTATGAAATAAATGAACGGAAATCCTTTGCTAATTTTGATGATTTTCTGAACAAAATAACGAACAGCGAACAATTGGAAACAGAAAATTGAAAAGAAATGAGCTTATAGAGACCTTATAGAATATTTAAATATATAATTAAAACGTTATAGATACATAAAACATATCAATTTTAGCATGCAGAGAGTTCAAAAAAATCCGAAAATTCCAAGAAATTCTGAAAATTTTGATTAAAAATATTTGCAATTCAAAAAAAGTGTGTATCTTTGCAGTCCGTTTTATATGATTAATTTAGTATTAAAATAAAGAATAACAGCGATTTATGTTAACGATACAACAATTAGTAAGAAAAGGGCGTCGGAAATCGGAGAACAACAGTAAAGCTCCAGCGTTAGATGCCTGTCCGCAGAGGCGGGGAGTATGTGTACGAGTATACACCACCACGCCCAAGAAGCCGAATTCGGCTATGAGAAAGGTTGCCAGAGTAAGGTTGACCAATTTAAAAGAGGTAAATGCATACATCCCCGGCGAGGGGCACAATTTGCAGGAGCACTCGATAGTATTAGTACGCGGGGGTCGTGTAAAAGACCTTCCCGGAGTTCGTTACCACTTGGTACGCGGAGCATTGGACGCTTCGGGAGTAGAAGGGCGTAAACAAGGACGCTCGTTATACGGAACAAAACGTCCGAAAGCGACAGCTGCAACTGCAACGAAAAAGAAATAATAAGAAATTGAAATTTTATAAGATTAAAAAGAAATGAGAAAAGCGAAGCCTAAAAAGAGGATTCTACTTCCCGACCCAAAATTCGGAGATGTGTTAGTAACACAGTTCGTTAATAATTTGATGTACGGGGGAAAGAAGAGTATTGCCTACGGCATTTTTTACGATGCATTAAACATGGTAGGCGAGAAGGTGAAAGATTCTGAAAAGGCTCCTCTCGACATTTGGAAGAAAGCGCTTGAGAACATCACACCTCAAGTTGAAGTAAAAAGTCGCCGTATTGGTGGCGCGACATTCCAGGTGCCGACAGAAGTGAGACCCGAGCGGAAGATTTCGTTGAGCATTAAGAACATGCTGTTATTCGCTCGCAAACGTTCGGGGCGTTCAATGGCAGAAAAACTGTGCGGTGAGATTATATCTGCATATAACAATGAAGGCGGCGCCTTCAAACGTAAGGAAGACATGCAGAAAATGGCCGAAGCAAACAAAGCCTTTGCACATTTCAGGGTATAATTTTTTGAACCCGAGGAAGGATAATTAAAAAATGGCAAGAAATTTAAAATACACCAGAAATATCGGCATCATGGCGCACATTGATGCCGGAAAAACGACGACGTCGGAACGTATTCTGTTCTATACGGGGAAAACTCACCGTGTAGGCGAAGTGCACGACGGAGCGGCGACTATGGACTGGATGGTGCAGGAACAGGAACGGGGTATCACCATCACTTCCGCTGCAACAACGACCTTTTGGGCGTATGAAGACAATACATATCATATCAACCTGATAGACACTCCGGGACACGTCGATTTTACTGTCGAAGTAGAACGTTCGTTACGAGTGCTCGACGGAGCGGTTGCTACATTTTGCGCAGTCGGCGGAGTAGAACCGCAGTCGGAAACAGTTTGGCGGCAGGCAGACAAATATGGCGTGCCTCGAATCGCATACGTTAATAAAATGGACAGGACAGGCGCCGATTACTTCAATGTAATCAACGAGATGCGCGACAAATTAGGCGCAAATCCCGTCCCAATTGCATTACCAATCGGTTCCGAAGAAAAATTTGAAGGAATCATAGATTTGATTTCCAAGAAAGCCATCGTCTTTTTCGATGACAAGACCGTTCGCGACAACTTTGTTTTCAAAGATGTGCCGGCGGATATGATTGACGAAGTCGAAGAATGGCGCGGAAAACTAATCGAATCTATCGCCGAATATAACGACGATTTACTGGAAAAATTCTTCGACAATCCCGATGCGATTACCGAAGACGAAATCGTTGATACAATACGTAAAGCCACCATCGGAATGTCGATTACGCCGATGATGTGCGGCTCGTCGTTCAAAAACAAAGGCGTTCAATATCTGTTAGATGCAATAGTACGCTTCCTGCCGAGCCCACTGGATAAAGGCGCAGTCAAAGGATTGGATGATTACGGGAACGAAGTAGTACGCGAACCGTCTGTAAAAGAGCCGTTCTGCGGATTAGTATTCAAAATCGCCACAGACCCTTATGTAGGACGTCTGGCGTTTATCCGCGCATATTCGGGCAAACTTGACGCCGGTTCATACACTTACAACACTCGTTCGGATAAAAAAGAAAGAGTTGCACGTCTCTATCAGATGCACTCCAACAAACAGAATCCCATTGAGTTCGTCGAAGCGGGCGATATTTGCGCAGCCGTCGGTTTTAAAGACCTGCGTACAGGCGACACCGTTTGCGACGAAAAACATCTTGTTACTTTGGAATCAATGAGTTTCCCCGAGCCGGTTATCGGATTGGCAGTAGAGCCGAAAACCCAAAAAGACCTCGACAAGCTTGGAATAGCGCTCAATAAACTTTCGGAAGAAGACCCTACATTCACAGTCAAAACCGATGAAGATAGCGGACAGACAATTATCAGCGGAATGGGCGAGTTGCATCTCGAAATCATTGTTGACCGTCTGAAACGCGAATTTGGCGTCGAAATCAATCAGGGCGCTCCGCAGGTTAACTATAAAGAAGCGCTTACCGGAACTGTCGAACATCGCGAAGTGTTCAAGAAGCAAACCGGTGGACGCGGTAAATTTGCCGATATCATCATATCGATAGGACCAAGCGACGAAGGAGTTGTAGGACTGCAATTTGTCGATCAGGTTAAGGGCGGTAATATTCCGAAAGAGTTTATTCCTGCCGTAGAAAAGGGTTTCAAAGAAGCGATGTCTAACGGTCCTTTGGCGGGATATCCGGTTGAGAGCCTGAAAGTTGTTTTGAAAGACGGCTCGTTTCACCCTGTCGATTCCGACCAGTTATCGTTTGAAATCTGCGCTCGTGCAGCGTTTCGTCATGCCGCAATCAAGGCAAAACCGATACTGATGGAACCGGTCATGTCGTTAGAAGTTGTTACTCCTGAGGAGAATATGGGCGACGTCATCGGCGACCTTAACAAACGTCGCGGACACATCACGGGAATGGAATCGAAAGCCAATGCCCGTTCGGTGAAAGCTAAAGTCCCCTTGTCGGAACAGTTCGGATACGTAACCGTACTTCGTACAATCACTTCGGGAAGAGCGACATCGACAATGGAATTTTCTCATTTCGCAGAAGTTCCTGCAAATTTGGCTAAAGATATTATCGAAAAATCAAGCGGACGAAAGAAACATAGTTTGGATGAATAAAACATTATTAAAATGAGTCAAAAAATAAGAATAAAATTAAAATCCTACGACTATTCTCTGGTTGACAAATCAGCCGAGAAAATAGTAAGAACGGTTAAAGCCACCGGAGCAGTAGTAAGCGGGCCAATCCCTCTGCCTACTCAAAAAAAGATTTTTACGGTGAACCGCGCTACTTTTGTGAACAAAAAATCGCGCGAACAGTTCCAATTGAGCAACTATAAACGATTGCTCGACATCTACAGCTCTACTCCAAAAACAGTGGACGCTCTGATGCGATTGGAATTGCCTTCGGGAGTGGAAGTTGAAATTAAAGTATAACAGCGCAGTTATCAGTAGATGTTCGTAAAAGGTAGAATCGGTATAGTTTTGAAAGCAAGCGGGTATGCTGTATTGTGGGTGTTGATAGTAACCTTCACGATATTTCCGGAATTGTTGGAAAGTAAGGGTAGTTTCCTTACCGAACGATATATTTTCGGAAATGTTGGACAGAGTATGTTATTTACGCTCGGAATATATACGTTTGATTTAATGATACAGGTTCTATATTCTATTGATAAACATCTTAGTAAAATATTTATCGCTAATATACTGGGAGGCGTTACTGCTTGTGTTCTTAGCATATCTTTAACAAAAAATATGGGAGTGAGCAATATCTGGCC
>JAIRLF010000134.1 GCA_031259655.1 Prevotellaceae bacterium | reverse complement strand
GCAACAAAAGCCTTCTGGTTTTCTTCTACGCTTTTCTATCTGGGAGTATTTATAGGCTATATACTTGTATTCCCTATGGCGTTCAAGTTTTTAGTAATATATACCGTTTCGGCACGCGTGGAAGAAATCATAACGCTCACCTCGTATATCGACGTGCTGGTCATGCTGGTTTTGGGGATGGGGATAGTATTTCAGATGCCGGTGCTGATACTTTTGCTTTCGCGAATAGGTATTGTGAACAAGGCTTTTCTGAGAAAATACCGCCGATATGCCATAGTTGTCATATTGACGTTGGTTGCAATTGTAACGCCTACGCCCGACCCCGCGACAATGCTGATTGCGAGCATTCCATTACTTCTACTGTATGAATTTAGCATTTACATTTGCAAACAATAATTGATTTACGTTTATGTATAGAACACATAATTGCGGAGAACTTCGCATTTCCGACGCCGGAATCAAAGTGAAACTTGCCGGTTGGGTACAACGCATACGCAAGCTTGGCGGTATGACGTTTATCGACCTCAGAGACAGATACGGCATCACTCAATTGACGCTCGACGAAAAAGCGTCCGGACAAACAATCTCGACTGTCGCCCTTTTAGGCAGGGAGTTTGTGATTCAAGCGACCGGAACAGTCATCGAACGCGCTTCGAAAAACCCGAAACTGCCTACCGGCGATGTGGAAATCCTGCTCGACGAGATTAAAATATTGAACGCATCGGAATTGCCTCCTTTCACTATCGAAGACGATACCGACGGAGGCGACGAACTGAGAATGAAATTCCGATACCTTGATTTGCGACGCGCGCCTCTGCGCAAAGCGCTCGAACTGAGGCACCGGATGGCTCACGAAGTCCGTAATTACATGGATTCGCAGAAATTCCTCGAAATAGAAACGCCTTATCTCATCAAATCGACGCCCGAAGGCGCACGCGATTTCGTTGTGCCCTCGAGGGTTCACCACGGCGAATTTTACGCCCTGCCGCAGTCGCCGCAAACTTTCAAGCAGATTCTGATGGTCGCCGGATACGACCGGTATTTCCAGATTGTACGATGTTTCCGCGACGAAGATTTGAGAGCCGACCGTCAACCGGAGTTTACTCAGATAGACTGCGAGATGTCGTTTGTCGAACGCGAAGACATATTACAGACCTTCGAAGGTCTGGCAAAACATCTTTTCAAAAGCATACTCGGCATCGAATTTGACGGCGCTTTTCCGCGCATGAGCTACGACGAAGCCATGAACCGTTACGGTTGCGACAAGCCCGACATCCGTTTCGAGATGAAGATTGCCGACGCCGCTTCGTTGAAAGGCAAAGGATTTAAAGTATTCGACGATGCCGAATACATCGGCGCAATCTGTGCGGAAGGATGCGCGGAATACAGCCGCAAACAAATCGACGAACTTACGGAATGGGTGAAACGTCCGCAAACAGGCGCAAAAGGTTTGGTATATATCCGCCTGTCCGAGAACGGGATTAAGTCGAGTATCGACAAGTTCTATTCTACCGAAGAATTGCAGGCTTTTGCCGACAGTATATGCGCGAAAAAGGGCGACCTGATATTGCTCCTTTCGGGAGCTAAAAAAATCACGCTGTCGGGGCTTTCGGCTCTGAGACTCGAAATGGGAAACCGTCTCGGACTTAGAAACGAAAAAGTCTTCAAACCGCTCTGGATT
This sequence comes from Prevotellaceae bacterium, assembly GCA_031259655.1. GTDB lineage: Bacteria > Bacteroidota > Bacteroidia > Bacteroidales > UBA932 > JAIRLF01. Next base: position 5,651 of record JAIRLF010000134.1, on the reverse strand, counting down.
ATTGACTTTCCTCTGTTTGAGTACGACGAGGAAACTCAACGATACTACGCAATGCATCATCCGTTTACATCGCCGCTTCCGGAAGATATGCCGTTGCTGGAAAGCAATCCGAGCGAAGTAAAAGCCAATGCCTACGACTTTGTAGTCAATGGAGTTGAGATAGGAGGCGGCTCGGTTCGTATCCACGATTCGCAGGTTCAGCGCACGATGTTCAAGGTGTTAGGGTTTACTCCCGAAGAAGCGGAACGACAGTTCGGCTTTATCATCAACGCATTCAGGTACGGCGCTCCTCCTCATGGCGGTATTGCCTTCGGTTTCGACAGGTGGTGCGCTATTTTCGGCGGCGCCGATTCGATACGCGACTATATCGCCTTTCCTAAAAATAATGCAGGCAAGGATGTTATGATAGATTCGCCTTCGATTATCAGCAGCGAACAGTTAAACGAACTTGGATTGAAGATTTCAGATTGTTGATTGTTGATTTACGATTGTAGATTTGGGCGATGCCGGCTGGTAAATTTCAGATTGTTGATTTCAGATTTACGATTGTAGATTTGGGCGATGCGGGCTGGTAGTCCCGTCGTGCGTAAGCAACAATCTAAAATCGTAAATCAACAATCGTAAGTCTAAAATCGTAAGTCTAAAATCGTAAATAAATTAATATGGTTTTTAAGATATTTTTTGATACACGTATTTTCACTGTCTCGGACGAGATGGAGAAATGTTTTAAGTCGGTCAACGGGATAGGCGCAAGAATTGATAAACCGGAGGATGTTAACGAGTTGTTCGATTTTTTTGAACAGTCGCTTGTTCTTGAGTTTTATGTATATACCGAATCGCCCGAATATGTATTCAATTGTCTGAAAAGCAATAACCGGTTCATTCGCGCTGCCGGCGGAGTGGTTTTCAATAACGATAACGAGGTACTTCTGATACGCCGTCTGGGTTATTGGGATTTGCCGAAAGGCAAAATGGAAGAAAACGAAACGGAAAAGTCCGCCGCATGTCGGGAAATCGAAGAAGAATGTGGAATCTCCGGCATCGAAATCGCAGGAAAAATAATCGATACTTATCACGTATACAGAGATAAAGATAATATGCGCGTAATCAAACAGACGGCATGGTTCGGCGCTGTCTACACGGACGTTCAACCTCTTCAACCGCAACGCGAAGAGGATATTACCGAAGCTGTGTGGACGCCGTTAAAGGATATCCCGCAATATGTCCCGCAAATGTACGCTTCGCTGGCAGATGTGATGATTAATGCGCAAACGCAACTGTTCGTAACGAGTCTCGAAAATCTGCAAGACGTCGCAAAACGGATTTTCGAGTGTCTGGGCGACAAAAAAATCCTCGCCTTATACGGAAATATGGGCGCGGGAAAAACAACTTTGATAAAGGCGATATGTCGCGAAGCCGGCGTCGACGAAAGCGTAACAAGTCCCACGTTCTCTTTGGTTAACGAATATAAAACCTCCGGCAATAAAACCGTCTACCATTTCGACTTTTACAGAATAAACCGTATCTCCGAAGTTTACGACTTGGGCTACGAGGAATATTTTTACAGCGATGAACTGTGTCTCATCGAATGGCCCGAAATGATAGAAGAACTCCTCCCCGAAAATACCCTGCGTATATATATAAAGGTATTGGACAATAATAAAAGAATCGTAAGCAAGTTCGCGGATACCGCTTTTTGATTACAACTCCGTTTCTTTCAGTCGTTCCGTATTTTCGGCGACCTGCAACAAATCGATACACTCCTGTATATCGCCGTCGATAAATGCAGGCAAGTTATACATGGTATAATTGATACGGTGGTCGGTTACCCTGCTTTGGGGGTAGTTGTATGTACGGATTTTAGCGGAACGGTCGCCGGTCGAAATCATAGTTTTGCGTTTTCCGGCGATTTCGTCGATATACTTTTGATATTCGAGGTTATAGATGCGCGTACGCAATTCGGCGAGCGCTTTTTCGAAATTTTTTATCTGCGACTTTTGGTCTTGACACTGAACAACTATCCCGGTCGGTATATGTGTCAAACGGACAGCGGAGTATGTAGTGTTTACCGATTGACCGCCGGGACCCGAGGCGCAGAAAGTATCCTTACGAATATCGTTCATGTTCATATCGATATCGAACTCCTCGGCTTCGGGCAACACGGCGACGGTAGCGGCGGAGGTATGCACCCGTCCCATCGTTTCTGTCTGGGGTACGCGTTGTACCCTGTGCACGCCCGATTCGTATTTCAGAATCCCGTAAACTCCCTGTCCTGACACCGTCATAATGATTTCTTTATAGCCTCCTGCGACGCCTTCCGAAAAACTTGTAACCTCCGATTTCCAGCCGCGTTTTTCGATGAACTTTTGATACATACGGAACAGGTCGCCGGCAAAAATCGATGCTTCATCGCCGCCGGTTCCGGCACGTATTTCGAGGATAGCGTTCTTGCTGTCCTGCGGGTCGGCGGGAATCAGCAAAAATTTAATCTCGTCTTCGAGTTTCGACAATTGCTCCGAAAGTTCGCTGATTTCGGTTTTTGCCATTTCGAGCATTTCGAGGTCTTTTTCGACAGCAAGCATTTCTTTTGCCGATTCGATATTCCCTAAAACAGTTTCGTATTGTGATACTGTCGCCACGACCGGTTCGAGTTCTCTGTATTCTTTATTAAGGAGTACAAACTTTTTCATATCCGCAATCACTTCCGGGTTGGCTATCTGTTGTCCTACTTCTTCAAATCTGATTTTTATACCTTTAAGTCTGTTTAAAAGCTTATTTTCGCTCATAAAATTTCTGTTATCCTACTTTAAAATAAAGTGCAAAAGTACAAACAATACGCCGAATGTGCAAATACTCCGAAATTATATCTAATTTTGCATTTATTTTAGAGATACGAATTGTTAAATCGGCATAGCCATATCAGGTGGAAAAGAAATTTCGGAAAAGAGAACGTTTATGTTCGCAAAAAATTATAGGAGAACTGTTTAAGTCGGGTAACACGCTAAAACAGTTTCCGTTTAAACTTGTATATTCATACAGTCCCCGCGACCGGTCGCCGGTAAAAATCGTTATAAGCGTTCCGAAAAAAATCCATAAAAAAGCGGTGAGAAGGAATTTTATCCGACGAAGGATAAAAGAAGCGTACCGGTTGAACAAACATTTCGTACATGAAGCTGTAGAACAAACAACTACTTTAAATATTGTTGTTATATATATTTCGCCGAATATTGTAAGTTATGCCGAAATCGAAAAAAAGCTCACAAAAACGATGTCCATTCTGGTCGAACGTATTAAGAAAGATGTTGATATTTGTACCGGTGATACTGATTAGAGCGTATCAGCTTTTGATATCTCCGTATCTTCCCTCAAGTTGCAGATATACGCCGACTTGCTCGGCTTATGCTATCGAAGCGCTGAAAAAACACGGTCTATTTAAAGGCGCGTATCTCGCAGTGAAAAGAATCCTGTCGTGCAATCCATGGGGCGGAAGCGGATACGACCCTGTGCCCTGAGTCGCTTTTTGATTTGGAAAAATGCGTTTTTTCGATTCTAAACACTAAGACATCCAGCGTTTTATCTGTCTGAGATGAAAATAAAATACTTTGGTTTGCTTTATATTCAAATGAAAACACTACCTTTGCAACTTATTTGGTGTTAAATTAAATTAATTAATTAAAAGGTATTGATTTATGAATGAATCTATTGTTACAGCCGGGGATAAAGTAAAATCTGTCAGGGAATCGAAGTTCATCAGTCTCGAAACGGTTGCAGAACGCACCGGATTTACGGTCGAGCAGGTCGAAATGATTGAAAAAGGAGAAGCATTGTCTTTGGCGCCGCTAATCAAAATTGCGCGAGCGCTGGGCGTCAGATTAGGCACTTTTTTGGATGATATCGAATCGGATGGACCCGTTGTTTGCCTTAGCAAAGATTACGATAAGGGCGTGAGGTTTAACTCTTCTTCCGATTCTGTCAAACATCTTGACTACTACTCTCTGGCAAGAGCAAAATCGGGACGTTATATGGAACCTTTTATTATCGAAATCAATAATTCGAAAGGTGAAGAGTTCGCTTTTTCTTCACACGAAGGCGAGGAGTTTATCTATTGTTTAAACGGTGTTGTAGAAATTGTATATGGTAAAAAAAGCTACTCCCTCAACCCCGGCGACAGTATTTACTACGATTCGATTGTCGAACACAAAATTCAAGCCGTAAACGGTAAAGCGAAAATATTAGCCGTAGTATATGCTCCGGCTTAGAGTTAAGAACTTAGAGTTAAAAACTAAGAGTTTGGCATGCCGGACGGTAATGCACCCTTGTCGTCTCTGTGGTGATTTCGCACTTTCAGGACTGGGTCAGTTTTCTATTCATTCATAGGACTTCGATTTTATCGCCTTCGAGCGAATCGTTGTCTTGTGATGCGACAAATGTTTTTGAGTGGTTGCTGAAAAACAGCTAAAAAATGAGTTCGGAAAATTATATGTATTTTTGCATTAAAAAAACACAATGAATAAGGAAACTGTTACAGATAAATTTCTTCGTTACATTTCGTACGACACTCAGTCGGACGATGCAAACACGTCGCATCCAAGTACTGACCAACAATTGGTTTTGCTAAATCTGCTTGTCGACGAACTGCGGGCGCTCGGCGTTGCCGATGCCGGCGTCGACGAATATGGCTATGTCATGGCTACTATTCCGTCAAATGTTGACTGCGAATTGCCGGTGGTGGGTTTTCTGGCTCACGTGGATACTTCGCCCGAAATGTCGGGAGCAAATGTCAAACCTCAGATTATAAGGGATTACAAAGGTGGCGACATCATCCTTAACAAAGAAAGGAATGTGTGCCTGAACGTCGCCGATTTCCCCGAACTGAAAGCTTACAAGGGTCAAACGCTTATAACAACCGACGGGACAACGCTTCTCGGCGCCGACGATAAAGCCGGCGTTGCCGAAATAATGTGGATGGTGCAATACCTTCAATCTCACCCCGAAATTAAACACGGCGCTCTGAAAATCGGTTTTACTCACGACGAAGAAATTGGTCGCGGCGTGGATAAATTCGATGTGGAGAAGTTTGGCGCGGATTTCGCTTATACTTTCGACGGCGGAGAAATTGGCGAACTTGAATATGAGAATTTTAACGCCGCTTCGGCAAATGTAATCGTGCAGGGTAAAAATATTCATTCCGGCTATGCTAAAAACAAAATGCTGAATGCTATTATCATAGCAATGGAACTGAACTCGCTGCTTCCGCCAACGCAACGTCCCGAACATTCTGCGGATTATGAGGGGTTTTATCATCTCGTGAAATTCGAAGGAACGGTCGAACATGCAATACTGCAGTATATTATTAGAGACCACGACCGAAATAAGTTCGAACAGAAAAAGGCATACTTGAAAAGTTGCGCCAAACTGCTTGCCGAAAAGTATGGCGACCATGTTCTCTATCTTGCTGTCGGCGACCAGTATTACAATATGCGCGAAAAGATTGAGCCTCATCTTCACATCGTCGAAACTGCCCGTAAAGCAATGGAAATGGCAGACGTAACACCTCTTATCCGGCCTGTCCGCGGCGGCACCGACGGCGCCCGTCTGTCGTACATGGGCTTGCCCTGTCCAAATATCTTCACCGGCGGTCATAATTTCCA
>JAIRLF010000132.1 GCA_031259655.1 Prevotellaceae bacterium | reverse complement strand
TTAGTTCTTAACTCTGAAAGATGGCGTATATCAAACTTGAATAATCGTTTGTTTTTCGAGCGCGCCGGTTAGAGAGGTATCCACGCCAAAGTCCGTGCAACAGAGCGCTTATTTTTCCTCGTCCTTTCAGTTCTTCGCTCATTATGCTCACATAATAAGCGTCGAATTTCATTCCTGTGATACTTTTCAAATCTGTGACATGTATATCAGCTAATCGATTGAGCGACATCGGTGAGAAATGCGATAAATGGCGTGGAACATCGTATGCTGCCCAATGTTCCTTGTAATATACTGCGTCGGGACTGGTCGGGTTCGGGAGCGCTAAAATCAACAAACCCAACGGGTTGAGCAAAGACAACAACTTTTCATACGAATCGTTAATGTCGTAAAGATGTTCGAAAACATGCCACAACGTAATGACGTCAAATTGCTTACGGCTTGCTATCATTTCGTCTATCGAAGAGCATATCGGCTGTCCGAGACGGGTTTCGGCTATAGAACGCGCTCCTTCGTCAACTTCTACGCCTTCTATGAGCCATCCATCTTTTTTGCAAACAGACAAAAAATATCCTGTTCCGCATCCAACATCCAACAATCTGGTATAAGGAGCTTTCGAATAACGTGTGATTAATTTCAATTTGCTCTTGGTATTTATCTTCCGTACAAGGTGATACAGTTTGTTGACAAAGCCCTGTTTAGTCTCCGAATGAGAAACATAATCGGGCGTTTGATAATACTTTCCTATTTCCGCCGGCGAAGGTTGCGGAAATGTCATGCCGAACCCACAGTCCGGACATACGTAAATATCAAACACTTCGCCCGTCACCCTGTAATCTTTGCAGTGGAGCGCCGGCTCCTCGAAAGCTTTTCCACATACCGGACATTTCATCTTCATCTTAGTTTTTAACCTTCTTGCATGATTCGTTTGTAAAAGTACACGGCAAGTAACCATACCACAATCAAGAACCCGCCAAGAAACCCGCCAAGTATTATTCCTTTAATTTTACCGAAACCTACTATCTCCAAAGGCATGATAGGCGTGTCAATGATTTGTATCAAAGGTGTTTGCTGCACCAAGTCCAATTTAAGGATTTCGATATTTTTCACCAATTCGGCATAAGTTGTGCCCATAAGTTGCACCCTTGTCTGGATTTTTTGCTGTTCGACAGTTTCAGTCCGTTTAGACAGATTTTTATTCCGGTCAATAAATTCTGCTAAAGCCACTAATGCCTGCTCATACGCTTTCCCAACGGAATCGGAGCGCATTTCCATCCTGTCCAAATTAACCTTAATGTTTTTTGTTTTCGTTTGTATATAAAACTCACTCACAATGCTGATTAGCTTTTCCGTGAATAGTTTGGCAAACAATTCGTTCTCATTAAAAAAAGAGAGAGTGATGATGTTGACATCCTTTTTTTGCTTGTCGATGGAAAGTTTTTCGGTCGTAATCGCTTTATTTAAAGTGTAAAGCAAACTGTCTTGCTCACGAGTGAAAAACTCTCTTTCCAAACCCAAAGGAAAAGAAATCTTATCGCTAAGTTCGTCCTCTTCTTTCGGAGGATTCAATTCTCTGTAATAATCAATTAATCGACAGCGTTTTCCGTCGACATCTATCTCGCTCAGCAAAGTTCGTTCAATTAGATTTCGCGACTGCAAAAGTTCAATCATGTTATTTCCTGAAAACACTCCTTCGGTAGACGAACCGACATTAAACCCGAATTGCCCTGCCAAAGCGGACAAACCTCCTCCCGACGAACTTTTTTCGATAACCGAAAACGACAGTGTCGCTTTATATTCAGGCGTTTTAGAGAATGAATATAAAAGTCCTGCCGAAGCGCTTAACACTCCGACAATTACAATAATCGCCCATTTCGACAGAAGATAACGCCATATCTCCCTTATTTTCAATATCAAATCCTTCAAAGATATCTCATCGTCGTTAACTTGTATCTGACGTGTCTCATTTTCTCTATTCGCCATAAAATCTAATTATTTGAATAAACTTATTATCAACGCTGTTACAGTAACAAGAGAAGAAGTGAGAGCAACGGTCTCCCCTATCGACATGCGTTCGCCTTCTCTTTTCGGTTTTTCGGGAACATGAATTTTTGCTCCCGGCTTGATATCCGGATATTTTTTGAAAAACAATATTCGTCTTGTAGCCTGTGTCTCTCCGTTTGCATAAACGACGTACGATTTTCGTTTTAAAGCGCTTGGCGCAAAACCACCCGAATGGTCGATGTAATATTCGAAAGAACGGCGTTTGTCGTATCTGACGAGAGACGGCAACAAAACTTGTCCCGTTACTTGCACTGTCTGTAACTCTTTGGGAATACTGATGATATCTCCGTCTTCGAGATATAAATCCCATTTGGAACCCGGATATCTTAGAATTTCTTCCAAATTTATACCTACAATAGCTTCGCTTTTTTCCGAATGAATCGTATCGACCAACCCTTTAGCAACGCTTTCGTTTACAACCTGTTCAATCTTTTCTCTTGCGATAGAGGATGATAATTTCCGTACCATAAATGCTCCTTCGGAATAGGCGAATGTGTTCAATCCTCCTGCTTTTTTTATTATATCCGATATTCTTTCCCTGTGCGAAGTAAGTATGTAATTTCCAGGGAACAAAACTTCTCCTTCGACCATAACCTTTTTGATTTCGGTGTATCCCGAAACAGGTCTTATAATAACGTTATCGTGAGGGACTAAGGTGAAATCTAACCCGTCGAGATTTTTATTGATGGTATATGTGTGACGTTTAGCTATTTGCTCACCTGTTTTCAGAATTTCAGGGTTTGTTTCCAATCTATATATTTCGATGTTGTTCACTTCGGCGTCTTCTTTGAGACCTCCGGCAGAGAAAATAAGGTCTTGTAACGACATGCTTTCGTGATAATTATATTCTCCCGGAGTTTTCACTTCGCCCAGAATGGAAACTTTTCTCGCTTCCTGCATCTCCAAAACCGAAGCAATTGATACTATATCTTCTTTTTTCAGGAGGATATTTGATTTCCCCGAAATCACATCGTCTACGTTGAACGAGAGCATTTCTGTTTCTTTGTTGTCTTTTTCGCGAATGATAGTTCCACGATGGAGGAATGCGTCTTCTCTCAGACCATCCGCTTTTTCGATAAGTTGCTGTAACGTCAAATCGTTAGACAAGGCATATGTGCCGGGACGAAAGACCGCTCCTGTGATTTGCACTCTGTTCTCGAAACGGTTGAGCAAAGGATTAACCTCAAATACATCACCGTCTTCTACTAAAAAAGAACCGAAATCGTTGAAAGCAACATCATCCACTTTTCTTTCTTTTTCGGTATTCCGAAATACTACTATTTTGTCTTTGTATGCGTTAGTGGTAAATCCTCCGGCATAAGTTATCATATTCAGAAACGATTCTCCTTCTTTTGCCTCGAAATACCCGGTGTTTTTAAACTCGCCCTTCAATTCGATTCTTTTCTTATATGGTTCGATTTTAAGCACATCCTGGTCTTGGAGCTGGATATTGTTTTTCAGTTCTCCGGTTAAAAGAAAATCATAAACATCGACAACAGCGATAGTTGTATTGTTTCGTATTATCTTGATTTCTCTAAACGAACCGTTCCTGTTTGGACCTCCGCAGGCGTTCAAAGTGTTGAAAACCGAAGCAACCGAGGGCAGAGTGTAAGTGCCCGGACGAAAAGCCTCTCCGACAACGATAACTTTTATGCTGCGAATATTTCCCAGTGTGAGGCTGACAAACGTTTTGTCGTAGTTAATACCGCCGTATATCAGGGCTAATTTGCTTGTAAGCAATTTTTTAGCTTGCGCAACAGTCAATCCGCTGACATGAATTTGCCCAATGTCGGATATATATACAACTCCTTCGGGCGAAATAGTTAGACGGTAATTGTTTTCGGAAAGTCCATATATGCTGATTATCAATTCATCGTCGGGTCCAAGCACATAATTTTCGGGGGTTGGAAGCCTCAGGTTCGGTTCGAACGTCAAATTGGCAGCGTTGAACAGCGAAGAACCGTATATTCTTCTTCCGGCATCAGTATCATGACGATACAATACCTGTTCCTGATGTTGAATGTCTCTCGATACAGATTCATGAGTGGCATATTCCTTGCTTTTTTCCGAAACAGACAACTTTTGAATCCGCGCCTTTAATTTTTGCCATTCTTCGGCAGGTATGTCGTTCTGTAATGCCTGTTCTTCTAATTGTTCAATAGTATATCCATCTTTTGTAGTTTTATCTACAAAATTTTTTATTTGAGCATCGGTCAGATTATCAACTTTTATATCTTTAATTTCCTGAAATCCTATACTTTGAGAATACAAGCCAATACTCGTCAAAGAGAAAAAGAGTATAAATAAAAATTTCTTCATTCTATTATTATGCCAATTATAAATCTGTTATTGTTACATTCCGGAACTGAATATCTTTGCCTTCGCTCTGTAAACCGATGTGTCCAGATTTTACTTTACTTGTAGCGGTATTTTGATGTACTCCGTTGATAAACACATTTATCACACCATCATGAACAAAGATGTTCGCATGATTCCATTCTCCAACAGGTTTTTCGCTCGAGGGATTAGTTTTTTTCAAAACAGGAAAAGCGGGACGTCCTTCCGGCGGGGCTTTGTATTCTTCGAGATTCGAGCCGCCCAAAAGCACCAAATCGCCGGCATTGCCTGCGCTTAATTGACATTCGATGCCATTCGGGAACGGGTTTTTCGGGTCCTCGATGAGCACAAAGATGCCGCTGTTAGTTGCTTCGGATGGCCAGCGCCACTCGACATGTAAAACATAGTTGCCATGTTTTTTCTCGGTATACATATACCCAAGCGTTCCTTTGATGTGGATAACGCTGTCACGCACAGTGAATATTTTATCAAGCGGTTCGGAACTTTTATCTACTACAAAATTCCATCCTGATAAATCTTTCCCGTTAAATAATTTCTCAACTTTTTGAGCTTTCAGACCGTTTGCGAAGCATAAAAAAGACGCAATTGTCAGTAAAAATGTCATTTTATTCATAACTGTAACCTTTAATCATTATTTGATACTTAATGAGTTCTACAAAAAAACAAACATGTTTCGTTTTGCAAATGTAAGTGATTTTTTTACAAAGTGAAAATTAAACAATTGAAATCGCAAAAAGTGTATGACTTTGGGTGTATTTCAAATCATTGAAAAACGAAAACATAATGCCGCATTTTCGGCTAACAGCCATATTACGGCAATGCCTTTGTGGAAGCCAATCTATACAGAATGAAGCGATTTGCTACGGTTTTCACGGATATAGACTCTGCACCGAAGCAAGCCGCAACCAGATAGAATTACTCGAATTGGACAAACTTGCCACCTAAAAAAATATTGGAAAGCAAAATCAAAGAAATCCTCTCGGAAGCAAAGGAACGCATAGAACGAAAAAAAATTAAAAATTATTTTCTAATGCCAATAAACGAATAGATTATATTGAAAATGACGATGAAAAATAAATTACAATTACCGCAGGAAGTGGAAAACAGAAAAGTGTTACGATAAAATATTGTTATGCGAAATTTGTGTTATCTTTGCGCCGAAAATAATTTCAATAAATGTTTATAAAAACGAGTAATCAATAAATGCAAAAAAGCGATGAACAATCAATCGGAGATAATCATTTACCAGACCGAAGACGGACAAACGAAAATCGACGTCCGCATGGAAAACGAAACCGTCTGGCTACCGCTCGACAAAATGGCGCAGCTCTTTCAACGCGATAAATCAACCGTTTCGCGACATATCAGGAATGTGTTCGAGGAAGGAGAACTTGACCAAAATTCAGTTGTTGCAAATTTTGCAACAACTGCCGCAGACGGCAAAAATTATCTCGTAGCCTACTATAACCTCGACGTTATCATTTCCGTCGGTTATCGTGTGAAATCATTGCGGGGAGTTCAGTTTCGCCGTTGGGCAAGCAGCGTGTTGAGAGAATACATCGTCAAAGG
>JAIRLF010000087.1 GCA_031259655.1 Prevotellaceae bacterium | reverse complement strand
CCGAAGCATATTCAAATAAAAAATCATGATTATTTTTTAACGTATTTGAAATCTTTTCCCAAATAATACGCTTCGTTTCCAAGAATTTCTTCGATTCTCAACAGTTGATTGTATTTAGCAATCCTGTCGGAACGGGAAGCAGAGCCGGTTTTGATTAATCCGCAATTAAGCGCCACAGCCAAATCGGCAATCGTAGTGTCTTCCGTTTCGCCCGAACGGTGGCTCATGATGGAAGTGTACGAGTTTCGTGTTGCAAGTTCTACGGAATCAATAGTTTCGCTCAACGAACCGATTTGATTAACTTTAACCAAAATAGAGTTTGCAACTTTTCGTTCGATTCCTATTTGCAAACGTTTTACGTTTGTCACAAACAAGTCGTCGCCAACTAATTGACAGCGGTCGCCGATAGTGTCGGTCAGCAATTTCCAGCCATCCCAATCGTCTTCCGCCATTCCGTCTTCGATAGATAAAATCGGATATTTTGTAACCCAATTTTTCCAAAAATCGACCATTTGACTTGGAGTGAGTTTTTCGCCGCTTGATTTGTGCAAGTGATAAACTTTTTCTTCGGGGATGTAGTATTCCGAAGATGCGGGGTCTAAAGCCATATACACGTCTTCTCCTGGTTTGTATCCTGCTTTTTCGATAGCTTCGAGAATCACAGTAACAGCCTCTTCGTTCGATTTCAAATTCGGAGCAAATCCTCCTTCGTCGCCAACATTGGTAGAATAGCCTTGTTTTTTCAACACCGATTTCAGGCTGTGAAACACTTCTGCTCCCATACGCAGGGCGTCCGAAAATGTTTCCGCGCCAACAGGCATAATCATGAACTCTTGAAAATCGATTGAATTGTCGGCGTGAGAACCTCCGTTAAGGATGTTCATCAAAGGAACGGGAAGAGTGCGACCGTTTACGCCGCCAACGTAGCGGAACAGTGGTTGTCCGGTTATCTGGGCGGCGGCTTTTGCACAGGCAAGCGAAACCCCAAGAATAGCGTTTGCACCTAACCGGCTTTTGTTTTCCGTGCCGTCCAAAGCAATCATTGCTGCATCAATATCGCGCTGGTCTAAAACAGAAAACCCTGATAATTCTTCGTTAATGACAGTGTTTACGTTTTCAACAGCTTTCAGAACTCCCTTTCCGAGATACACTTCCTTATCGCCATCGCGCAATTCGCATGCCTCGTGGACGCCTGTCGATGCTCCCGAAGGAACAGCGGCGCGACCAAGAATACCTTCATCGGTATATACATCAACTTCGACAGTCGGATTTCCACGGGAATCCAAAATCTGACGAGCATGAACATTTAATATTTGAGCCATATTTATTTTAATATTTTAAAAGATTTATAATTCTTTATTTTTAACCTTACCGTAATACTTGTACTGCATTTATCCTCTTCGAGTTAATCTGTTATTTACAAATATTTCGCCGTACAAAATTACTGTTAATAATTTAAATTGCAAAATTACGGTCGATATTATTATTTTTCAGATAATACCAACATAATTTTTTCGACAATCTTCGAAGGACTGATTTCTCTCATGCAAGCATACGGCGAATCGGTCAGATAGCATTTTTTATTGCCATACACCGAACAGGGCCGGCAAGGTTTATCGATTTGCACAATATTTTGTGACGACTGTTTCCATCCTGTAAATCCTGCGTATGGATGCGTTGCGCCCCAGACAGATACAACTGTTGTACCCACAAGCGAAGCAAGATGCATATTCGCCGAATCCATCGACAACATCAGGTCCAATTTGCTGATTAACTGCAATTCTTCTTTAAGGTTGAATTTGCCCGCGACCGAAATGCAATGCGGAAATTTACTTTCCCATTTTTGCAACTGCAATCTTTCGTTGTCCCCACCGCCGAAAAGAAAAAGATTAAATCCTTTTAAAGAGAGATAATCAAGTACTTCCGCCATTTTTTCGGGTGGATATATTTTACCTTGATGAGCGGCAAACGGCGCAACACCAATGCATACCGAATGTTTTTCGGCGGGCAGTATTGAAGCGACTTTATCCGAAATTTCGACATTCGATTTATTGATATATTCGGCAGGTTGAACCTCAAATCCGGCTGCTTTAAACGCGTCGGCATAGCGTTCGATGGTTGTTTTCAGTGGTTTGAGAACTTTGTTGTTCTTTCGCGTTAATGCTTTTTTATCTTTTCGTCCTTTGTCAACGACAAACACTTTTGTTCTGCCGATATAACGGAATAAAAATCGCAATATAATGCTTCTTAAGACATCGTGCAAATCTATTACAATGTCGAACTTTTCTTTTTTCAGAGTTTTAAACAGTTTATACAAACCTTTCAAACCTTCGTAATGTTTTAAGTCTATACCTATAAAATATACTTCCGACGAGCTGAAGAAAGAGCCAAAACTTTTTTTAGATAATATCGACAATTTCACTTGCGGATATTTTTCTATAAACGAATACAATACAGGCGCCGTCATTGCAACGTCGCCCATTGCCGAAAAGCGTATTACAAGAATTTTCAGCGCCTTTTTCCGCTGACATTTCTTTTTCCCAAATAACATATCTTATTTTGAAATTTTAATTTTATACTTTATTTATCTTAATGAAACTTGCTTCTTATTAAATTCGAATACAAAAGTAACATATTTTTTATATCATTGTGATAATTTCATCGGAGTGAGCTAATTTCTCCTGCGATGATTTATATCTTATTATAATTTCGATATTCAAATATACGGTAGCCTGTCAGTTTTTCCACCAACATCTTAAATTTGTATTTGAACGACAGGTTTCGTTTACTGATATCGTGGTCGAATTGCCAGTTCATTCGTGCGATACGTTCTTTCATCACTTCCGGATGAGTTTCGTCGAAACGGCTTAAAGCGTCAATATTCGAATAATCGAATTCGTCGGCTTTGTTTTCGACCGTATCTTCACGATAGAGTTTAACGAAACTGTTGATTTTCTTTTGCATTCCGGACGGATGCTTTACCCATCCGTAGTGATAGATAAAGGCATCAACGGGTTTGACGTTCAATTTTTTATTGTTGTCTTTTCTGAAACCTTGAGCATCGCGGTAAGAATAGATATTTTTGTTTTTACGAATGATTCGTATTTCGTTTCTGTACCACCACGGCGCAATACCTACATAATCGTAGGAACCGTAAAAATGTTTGTAATGAAAAAGCAATCCGTCTACGTTTGCGTCATCTTTCCAGCGCAGCATTGCTTCTCTTACAATATCGTGATACTGTTCGTGTAAACATTCGTCTCCCTGTATATAAAACGCCCAGTCCACATCATCCGATATGGCGCTGAAAGCCTTGTTTGTTTCCTGCGCCAGCGCTGCTCCGCCTTTTCGTAACGAGTCGTCCCAAACTGTTTCGACGATACGGATTTTAGGTGAATTGATACTCCGGATTAAATCCAGCGTATTGTCGTCCGATTTTCCTACGGCAACAACAAATTCGTCGCACAGTGGAAGTATCGACAATATGGCTTCCACAATCGGATACTCGTAATTAACGGCGTTGCGGATGAAACTGAAACCTGCTACTTTCATTGCAAAATCCTGTTTATGCAAAATCGCGGGGTGAATTTTTGTCACTTTTTTTGTCTGTTTCATATCTTTTTATTTTGTAGTTTTATTATTCTGTTACATTAAAGTCTCAAATATACAATAAATTACATTTAAAATATTTAAAATATTTTTGCAAATATACAATTTTATTCGTAATCAAAAAACGACATGAATTTGCGGAATTAAAGAATTAACCGAATCACTTCATTCATCGCAATTGTTGACGACTTCATCGCAATTGTTGACGACTTCATTGTGATTGTTGACGACTTCATCGCAATTGCTGACGACTTCATTGTGATTGTTGACGACTTCATCGCAATTGCTGACGACTTCATTGCAATTGCTGACGACTTCATTGCAATTGCTGACGACTTCATTGCAATTGCTGACGACTTCATTGCAATTGTTGACGACGAAATATGAAGAAAAAAGACAAATACAATCCTTTTGAAAGTCAGTAATTCTGTTAATTCTTTCATTCTGCAAATTCTGATCCCAATTCCGATATTATTTGAGAAGCGATGTTTTTTTCCGAAAAACGTTTTACATATTCTTTACCTGTTTCGACCATTTTGTTTGCCAAATCCTGATTGGTCAAAATCTCCATAATCCGTTCCGACAGTTCGATGTCGTTGTTGGGATTCACGTATATCGAACCGGGTCCTCCGGCTTCTTCCAGACAGGAACCGGTGGCTGCGATGACAGGGATTTCGCTGCTTAAGGCTTCGATTATCGGGATACCAAACCCTTCGAAAAACGAAGGATA
>JAIRLF010000081.1 GCA_031259655.1 Prevotellaceae bacterium | reverse complement strand
TATACGCGCTGATACTTACGGCGTTTTTCATGTCGCTGATGTATCCGACCAATTTTGCTTCGGGAGTAAAGGGTTTGGGACCGAATGCCAAACTTGGAGCGTCGATTCTGGTGATGAGTCTGATTGGCGGCGCTCTCGGTTCTTTGGCTATCAGCAGTCTTGCCGGTTCGAAATGGGGACTGGCAGCAGGAATGGAAGCGAACCAGATAGCCGGCGGAATGTGCGTCATTATGGTGTCGTACGCCGTGATTGCATGGTACGCGTTTTTTGGCTCGCGTCCGAGAGGTCCGGTATATGAATGAGATGCGATAATTTAAGAGTACGGGCAAAAATCTTTTGCCCGTACGGCATGCCGGCCGGTAATGTTACAGCTAAATTGCTATTAACGACTATTCAGATATCGAAATGGCGAGTACAATTTTTTTTCGCTTGCAGGTACGATGATTTTCAGTTTGCCGGGTACAGCTTTAACGTTCAAGATTTTTCCTTCGTCCAAAGGTTCGCCGTCGAGATGTACATAACCGGACTTGTCTCTTTCGATTGTCGCTTCTTTTGCACGGTAGACCTCGATATTTCGTGAATTATACAGGCTTTTTGTGAACACTCGCAAGCCGATGATTGGAGCCACCACGAACGAAAAAGGGGAAACAATCACCAAATCAATCAAGCCGTCGTTCAGGCTTGCTTTAGGCGCGATATACGCATTATAACCCCATTGCGAAGTGTTTGCGCAGGTAATCATGAATGCGCGACGCGAAAAAGTCTTCCCGTCAATTGTAATTTTATAGCTTTGAGGCGAATAGTGGAAGTATTCCATGAACGAAGCTTGCGCGTATGACACGAATCCCCGTCTGCCGATTTGGGCAAATCGTTGACCTACTTGCGCATCGAAACCTGTTCCGGCGGTGCAGAAAAAAGGTTTACCGTTCAACACTCCGTGGTCGGACGATATTATTTCTCCGTTTTGCGCAATCTGGTTTGCTTTTTGATAGTTAAGCGAGATTTTCAGATGACGCGCGAATCCGTTTCCCGAACCTAACGGAATTATTCCCAGTGCGGTATTCGAGCCCAACAGTCCCCTTGCAACCTCGTTGACAGTTCCGTCGCCTCCAACCGCAATAACCCGGTCGAAATCGTTGCCGGCAAATTCTTTAGCCTGCCTGAAACCGTCGTTGACACATTTCGTATAATAGATTTCAGAATCAAATTTATTTGCGTCTATCGTTTTATTAATATAATCTGCAATTGTTTTTTTATCTGTTATCCCCGATATTGGGTTGATTATATATGCTATACGTTCTTTCATTTTTATTTATTGAGTTGTTCCATCCGGTTTTATCTTTCAAACTCAAGTCGTTCGGCACAATTTATTTCTACGATTTTTCCACAGTCGAAAACAATTGAGCCATTGACCCATGTCTTCTCTACCTTAGTCGAAAAATCCACTCCTTCAAACGGCGACCATCCGCATTTATACAATATATTATTGTGATTCGGAGAGTATCCGGCGTTCATGTCAACAAGCGTTAAATCGGCGTAATAGCCTTCGCGGATATATCCTCTTTTGCGAATATCGAAAAGCCTTGCCGGAGCATGACACATCCGCTCTACTATGTCGAACAAAGAGAAAACGCCTTGCCTGTGCATTTCCAACATAGCTGAAAGCGAGTGTTGTATAAGCGGCAATCCGGATGGCGCGCCAAAGTATTTGTTTTGTTTTTCGGCGAGAGTATGCGGGGCGTGGTCTGTTGCCACGACTGTGATTTTCCCGTTCCCGACGGCTTCTCTTAAAGCGTCCCTGTCGTTTGCCGATTTTATTGCAGGGTTGCATTTTATTCTGTTTCCCAGATTTTTGTAGTCCGAATCGTCAAACCATAGATGATGCACGCAGACTTCGGCGGTGATTTTTGGAAGATAATCTTTTGTGGTGTTTTCGAAAAGTTCTAATTCTCGTGCAGTTGAAAGATGCAGGACATGCAGTTTCGTACTGTATTTCGCAGCAAGTTCTACGGCTTTGGCAGATGATTTGTAGCAGGCTTCGGCGCTTCGTATCGCAGGATGACAGGCAGTTGGAACCTCGTCGCCGAATTTTTGCCGGTACAACGCCGAATTTTGTTTCACAGTGTTTTCGTCTTCGCAATGAACGGCTACAATTACAGGCGATTCCGAAAATATTGCCGACAAAGCCTCTTCGTCGTCCACAAGCATATTGCCTGTGGATGAACCCATAAAAACTTTCACACCGCAAACGGTTTTAGGGTCGATGCGATTTATTTCGGCGATATTATTGTTCGATGCTCCGAGATAAAACGAATAATTTATTAGCGAATTACGACTTGCGGCGCTGTATTTTTCTTCTAAAAGTTCCACACTCAAAGCCGGCGGCGAAGTATTCGGCATATCCATAAACGAAGTTACGCCTCCCGCAGCGGCTGCCCTGCTTTCGGAAAAAATGTCGCCCTTATACGTCAATCCCGGGTCTCTGAAATGCACTTGGTCGTCGATAACTCCGGGCATCAGCAGTTTACCGCGAGCGTCTATCACAAGCGTATTCGCAGGAATGGGTTCAAGAGCGTTATTTCCGGTAAAAATCTTTCGTATTATATTGTTTTCAATCCATACGCTGCCTTCAAAAAGCCTCCCTTCATTCAGTATATTAGCGTTTTTTATTATCGTATTCATCACAAAATCAGAACTCCGGACTGTTTTTTCTACAAATTTTTGTTCAGATACTCGATATACCGCGTCAGCCGGTAAATGTCGCGTCTTAATCCTGATAATGAAACTTTTCCTTCGTTATATTCAACTTCAATCATGTCCTCGTAGAACAGCCTCATAAAACGGACAAATTTGCTTTTCAACCTGAAGGTCAATATCCCGTCTTTTTCGCTTGTCAATTCATATCCCATTGAATCAAATATGTTTAGTATGTTAATACGTTCTTCGGAAAAGGTTCTGACCAACATCACGTCTTTTTTTACGAACGAGACCAAAGGATAGGCTATTCCAAACAAAACGAAGAAGATAAGCATACGAACAGGATATGCTATTAAACTCCATAAAGTTACCGAAGCATCTCTCTTGTCCGACAAAAAATAAATGAAGCACAATAGAATAGCGACAAAAAACGCAATATACAGCGTCGATTTCAATACACGTATTATATATCTCGGCGGAAAAAACATCTTAAACAAAATCCCTCCATATTAAAGCTGCTCCGCCTGCGATTCCTGC